>JAPLLA010000010.1:0-13509 GCA_026387795.1 Candidatus Saganbacteria bacterium
ACTGTTCCAGATATGTGTTGGCTGTTCAAAACTAAACCAGTTCCTGGAATTCTAGCCAAACTAGATTGTTCAAAGATGCTCAGATGGTAAAGTGAAAGAAGTGACTTGAAATGTAGTATGCTTTTGCGACATAAAATCTCCCAGTGCACAAACATTGGGGGATTTTTTTTGTCTTGATATTCTTGATGCCCTTGATATTCACCCGAACTTGATATCCCCGATCCCCTAGATATCCTTTAATGTAAAGATTTACCCCTTTCTTTTACCCCTTCATTTTGCTAAAATCTCTTCTAATCCTGGAAAGGAGACCGAATTGTCAGAAAATTTAGAAACACTAAGGCATTCCACATCACACGTATTAGCAGAAGCTGTGCAGGCTTTATATCCCGGTACCAAACTTGGGATCGGCCCTGCCATTGAAGACGGTTTCTACTATGATTTTGATTTTTCTAATCCGATTACAGATGCAGACCTTCCTGCTATCGAAGCAAAAATGGAAGAGATCATCAAAAAGAATGAAAAGTTTGAGCGCACAGAACTTTCTAAAGAAGAAGCCATTGGGATTATGGAAGAAAAAGGGGAGAAGTATAAGGTTGAATTGCTGTTGGATCTCACAGATCCTAAGGTCTCATTTTATAAAAGCGGTAATTTTACTGATCTCTGTCGTGGTCCCCATATCGAATCAACCGGTCAAATCAAAGCTTTTAAGCTTTTAAGTGTTGCAGGCGCTTACTGGCACGGTATTGAAACCAACCCAATGTTAACCCGGATCTACGGCACTGTATTTGCCTCAAAAGATGAACTTAAAAAGTACTTGGACCACCTCGAAGAAGCGAAAAAAAGAGACCATCGCAAACTAGGTAAAGAACTCGACCTCTTTTCTATACAACACGAAGATGCCGGAGCAGGATTTGTTTATTGGCATCCAAAGGGTGCGATGCTTCGTAATATCATCGAACAATTCTTGAAAGATGAGAACTTAAAGCGCGGCTACGAATTAGTTTGCATCCCTCACATTGCAAAGATCAATCTTTTTCAAAAATCAGGACATACCAGCTATTACAAGGAAAACATGTACTTTATGCAGATCGATGAGCAAGACTATGTTATTAAACCTATGAATTGTCCTGGCCATTGCTTAATTTATCAGCGTAAGGTTCAAAGCTATAGGGATCTGCCGGTTAAGTTTTTTGAGCTTGGAACAGTTTACCGCTACGAAAAATCCGGAGTGCTCCACGGTCTTTTGCGTGTTCGAGGATTTACCCAGGACGATGCGCATATTTATTGTAGACCGGACCAGCTTGAGGGGCAAATCATCGAAGTTTTAGACTTTATTGATTATGTCATGAAAGTTTTTCATTTTGATTATGTAGTTAATCTTTCTACCCGGCCCGAAAAATATGTGGGCACAGAAGAAGGGTGGGAACATGCTACGGATGCACTCAAACATGCCATGGACTGCAAAGAGATCAAATATGATATTGACGAAGGGGCAGGGGTGTTTTATGGCCCCAAAATCGATATTAAATTAAAAGATGCAATCGGAAGATTGTGGCAAGGCCCAACAGTACAGGTGGATTTCAATAACCCGGAGCGTTTTGACCTCTGTTTTGCAGCTGCAGACAACACTAAACAGCGTCCGGTAATGATCCACCGTGCGATTTTGGGAAGCCTGGAACGTTTTATTGGTGCTTTGATTGAAAATTTTGGTGGAGCGTTCCCTTTTTGGCTCTCTCCAGTACAATTGGCAATCCTTCCTATTTCAGACCAGCAAATAGCATATGCACAAACTATTGCCGCCAGTCTTAGGGAAGCAGGTTTTAGGGTAGAGATAGATGTCAGAAATGAAAAAATCGGGCATAAGATCCGCGAAGCACAACTGCAAAAAACACCCTATATGCTGATAGTGGGTAAAAAAGAAGTAGAAGAGGGTAAAGTTGCACTGCGGAGCCGTGGGCAGGGCGATTTGGGGGGAGTTTCCTTGGAGGCGCTTATGGCCAGGCTAAAACAAGAGGTTTTAGAGAAAAAATAACCATTTTCCCAGTTGACGGTCTTTCTTATACCTTATATAATATCTAGTCTTGTTTAGGATTTTATAAAAAGAGGTGATTTTGTATCTCAAGATTTTTGCCTAAGAACGAACAGATTCGGGTCCCGGAAGTAAGAGTGGTAGACGAAAATGGTGCACAGCTTGGGGTGATGCGTAGTTTAGATGCGCGCAAAGCAGCAGAAGAAAAAGGCTTGGATTTAATCTTGGTTGCCCCTAATGCCAGTCCTCCGGTTTGTAAGTTCGGAGATTACGGTAAATATCTTTATGCCCAGAGTAAAAAAGACAAAGAAACACGCAAGTCTTCCAAAGCCGGTGCTTTAAAAGAGTTTAAACTTACTCCTAAAATTGGGAAGCACGATTTGGATGTTAGGGTAAAAAGAGCTTCGGAGTTTTTAGTAAAAAGGCACAAGGTTAAATTTACCCTTTCTTTTAGAGGAAGGGAAATGGCCCATACAGACTTAGGCCGGGAGCTTTTAAATAATATTAAGGCACAATTAGCGGAAGTGGGGTTGCCGGAAGAAGCGATTAAGCAAGAAGGTAAACGTTTCGTTTTAATTTTTGGGCCAAAGTGAGGTAAGAAAAATGCCAAAGATGAAAACCAACAGAGCTGCAGCAAAAAGGTTCCGGAAAACCGGCAGCGGTAAAATCATGATCAAAAGGGCCATGCATAGCCATATGCTGGAATGCAAAAGAAGCGGCAAAAAACGTCATCAAAGAAAAGAAGCGGTTTTAGCTAAGTCCGACTTGAGAAGAGTAAAAAGGTTGCTTCCGTCATTATAGTTAGGAGGAGTTTAACGTGGTTAGAGTAAAAAGAGGAAATGTTGCAAGAAAAAGAAGGAAAAAATTATTGGCCAGGGCCAAAGGTTTTAGAGGATCATTGCGGAAAATCTTCCGTCCGGCAAAGCAAGCAGTGGTCAAAGCCATGGTGCACGCTACCCGTGACCGCCGCGACCGCAAAGCCATGTTTAGGAAATTGTGGACCATCAGGATCAATGCTGCAGCCAGGCAGCTTGGTATGTCTTATAGCAGGTTTATTGCGGCTTTAGCCAAGGCAAAAGTGGCGATAAACCGCAAGCAATTGGCGGATCTGGCAGTCAACGATAACGAGGCTTTTGCTAAAATAGTTGCGCTGGTAAAAGGGAAATAGGGAGGGGAAGACGTGATAGAGCTCACTGTAGGGGGGTTGGGGTTTGACCCTCGGAATTTATCTCCTTTGGTGCTTCTCAAAGATGCAGAAGAATTAAACTTTCTCCCGATTTGGATCGGTATTTTTGAGGCAGCGGCGATTGCCATGGAGCTCCAAAACATAAAACCACCCCGTCCCATGACCCACGACCTTCTTTTAAGCGGCATCGAAACTTTGGGCGGCAAGGTAGAACGCATTATTATCAACGCAGTTAAAGAAGGGACCTTTTATGCTGTGATCGAGGTTACCCAAAGCGCAAAGAAAATTTCTATTGATGCCAGACCGAGCGATGCAATTGCTTTGGCTGTGCGTGCGCATGTCCCGATTTTTGTGGTTGAGGCGGTCATGGCGGAAGCAAAACTGGTTAATGCCGAAAAAGATGCGGAAGAAACCAAAAAGTTTAAAGATTTTCTGGACAACATGAAACCAGAAGACTTCACCAAGTATTTTAAAAAGGACTAGTCTAGCTTCGCGATATCAGGAATACCCCCAGACAGATCGTGAAAATTCCCATCCACCGGACCCAAGTGACGCTTTCTTTAAAGAAAAAGAGGGAAAGAATTGCTACTGCCACATAAGCCATGCTTACCATGGGGTAAACAAAGCTCAGTTGAAAGCGGGATAAAATTACCAGCCAGAGGACAGAACTGAAAGCAAAACAAGAAAGCCCCATAAATACAAAGGGATTAAAAATAATGGAAATCAACCGCGGCAAAAGTTGTGTAACCGAAAAAGTCCCGATGATCATCATTCCCTTTTTCATTAGCATTTGTCCTGCTATTGCAAGCGAGATCGAGACTGCCAGTAAAATGTAGTTGACCATTTAAAACCCCTTTCGTAAGTCTTATTATTATAGAGGGAGGGGGTATTGAATACAAGACGATTGTTTAATTATCGGTTTCATAGTTCTTCCCAGTAATTTGTTTTAATGGTGGGGGTAGAGTATTCCATATAGAGGACAACGCAAGCGCGGCTTGTTTCCTGATTGGTCCCGCTAAAGCCCAGGGAATAAATACGATTTACTCCTTTTTCTTTTATAAGCTTAAATACCCCTTTTGATATCCCTAAAGGTAAGGGGTTTAAGTAACCCAAAGCCCGGTTTTTGCACCATTCCTTGTCTTTTGTGGGAGAGTGCAAAAGGTCCGTATACCAATTTGGGTCATCCGCCAGTTTGGTCTTGGCAAATTCCAAGCCTGCTTCCGCCAAATAAAATGTGCGGGAGTAGCTCAGGTTGTTATATTCAAAACCAAGGCTTACCAGTATGGCCTTGGTTAACAATGTGACTGACAATAAAAGTGATGCCACAATCATTAAAACAACGATAACAGCCAAGCCTTTGTGCCTTTTTAAAGTAGATTTCTTGAGCATATGCTTTGGCTCTCTTTCCCGACTTCCAATTCTATTACTTTTGGATCAATTATCTTGAAGCCAATACTTGAAACCTCATCCGGCATAGAAAGGTAGTCTGTACGCTCACCGGATTTTCTTTTTATTTTTTGGTCTTTTATGCCATAAGTAATCCAGCCGCTTTTAAGCCTTAAATTTATTTCCGATGGTGAGACTAGCTTATATTCCAGGCAGTTTTTTATATCTTTGCTGATCAAAAGAAAAATGCGCTCCGTAATTTGCTCTTTGGCAAGCTTATCTTCCAAATGTCTGTAAGTTTTAAGATGTGCCCCCCAGAAAAATAGTGAGGAGCTTAAAACTAGTCCCAGGAGACTAATCACGATTATCAATTCTATGAGGGAAAAGGCTTTTTTATTCATAATCCGACCTCAAGGTACAGATTTCTAGTTTTGGGTGATCACTAGTCAGTGTTATCTTATAAAGATGGGGATTTATGGTCTCCACTTGTATGTGAAGTTTACCGTTTGCCAAAGTCTGGTCATTATAATTTGGTAAAGATCCAAATGGAACGGTTTTTGATTTCTCAAGGAAATTGTTGCTGTTTTTAATTAAAGAGCCCAATGCTGCTTGTCTCTTAACTGCTTGGGAAGAGGTTTTTAGGTATGCAGCGCTAATACTGCCAAGCATCAAAATAATACTCAGGCAGACTAACACTTCTATCAGAGAAAAGCCCTCCTTTGCCCCTTCGACTATGCTCGTAGCTTCGGAGGGCAAGCCCTTTTTGCTCATTCGATTCTTATCCTTCCGATGTTTGAGACGATTACCTTCTTGATCTTATGTTTTAGATTGGTTACGACAATAGTGTTTTTACTGCCTGGGGTGGGAAAGCCTGAAGAAGCAAACTGTACGCCATTTGATGTTTCTGTGTTTCCCGAGGTAAGGGCTTTGTTTTGTGCCAAGCGTAGCCCGGCAGCTATTTTCTCCGCGTTTCCTTGAAGCTTTATAGATTCATAGTAACCGATAGTATTATTGATCCCAAAGCCTAAGAGCACGGATAGAATGGATAGCACGATTAATGTTTCGGTTAAGGTAAAGCCCCGATGGTCAATATGCATATTACAGGTATGAGCAATTGGGTTGCCACTCCCAAAATAAAGGCGATAATGATCATTGTCGCCTTTATTTTGGCAGGAATCCGTCGTGTTTTTCGTCACGTCGCCGAGAAATACTACACTTAGCGGATGAGTATGTTGTCTATAAGGCGGGTTTTGCCTATGAAACCTGCAATCAACGCCACAAGAGGTTTATCTGCAGTATCTTTGGGGTCGAGGGTTTCAGGGTCAACCATTTCCAAATATTCGAGTTTGAACAAGGGTTCGCTTTTTAACAGCTTTTTTGCATTCTTTAATATTTTTTTGATATCCTTTTCATCATTTTCCGCCATTTCCTTAATAAAACAAAGGGTTTGATAGAGGATCCTTGAAGCCTTGCGTTCTTTTTTTGATAAATAAGAGTTTCTGGAGCTCATGGCTACCTCGTCTTCCTCACGTACGGTGGGGAGAGTGTTTATTTCTACGTCCAAATGAAAATCTTTGACCTTTTTTCTGATGATTGATTGCTGTTGCCAATCCTTAGCACCAAAAAAAGCGATATCCGGTTTTATGATTTGGAATAGTTTTAATACAACTGTGATAACCCCTTTAAAATGTCCTGGACGTTTTTTGCCGCACAACCCTTTGCTTAACTTTGTTTCTTCTGCATAACAAGAAAAATCAGGAGGAAACATTTCTTCTGCAGTAGGAGAGAAGATTACATCAATTCCCAATGGTGCCAATAGCTTTTTGTCCCGTTCCAAGTCCCGGGGATATTTTTTTAAATCTTCTTTCGGGCCAAACTGCAGCGGATTTACAAAAATGCTGACCACAACAACATCAGAGCTCTTTTTGGCTGCTGATACTAAAGAAAGATGTCCGCTGTGGAGGTATCCCATGGTAGGGACAAAGCCGATAGTTTTACCTTTTTTCCTGGCTTCTTTTATGAAGCTTTTCATTTTTTTGATATCAGTGATGGTTTGCATGACAGTTTATCTGGGTATGAACCAATATTTGGCAACCAGCCAAAGCAGGATTGCCAGCAAAAGGGATAGGATTTTAAGCTGGATGTTTTTGGTAAGAAAATCTTTAAGCATTGGCTTCTCCTTTTTCAAAGTCGCATTCTTCGTTGCTGCATTTTATCGTTTTTCCTTTTACTTTGCTAAACTTTTCTACCAGGATAGATCCGCAGGTCGGGCATTTTTCTGCTACCGGCCGGTTCCAAAGCGCAAAAACACATTTTGGATAGTTGCTGCAGCTGTAAAATACTTTTCCCCGTTTGGATTTTCTTTCCACTAGTTTTCCATCGCATTTTGGGCAGGCAACGCCTGTATCTTTGTTTATGGATTTGATGTTTTTACAATCAGGATAACCGCTGCAAGCCAGGAAACTGCCAAAACGGCTGTGTTTTACAACCATTGGTTTACCGCATTTGTCGCAGACTTCTTTGCTTTCTTCTGCCTGGGGTTCTATTTGGCGGGTGTATTTGCACCCTGGGTAGCCTTCGCAGGCAATAAAGCGTCCAAAACGTCCAACCCTGATCACCAGGTTTTTCCCGCACTTGGGGCATTTTTCTTCAAGGACTTCTTCTTGTTTTATGGTTGGCATGGCTGTTTCAGCTGCAAGCAGTGATTTTTCAAACGGCTCATAAAATTCCCTTAAAGTTTCCAGCCAGTTAAGTTTGCCTTCGGCAATATCATCAAGCTCGTCTTCCATTTTTGCGGTAAATGTAATATCCATAATAGTCGGGAAATAATCGGTCAATTGTTCGTTAGTTAGCATCCCAAGATTAGTTGGTTTTAACATCCGTCCCTCTTTTTCCACATAACCCCGGTCAACAATCGTACTGATGATTGGAGCGTAGGTAGAGGGGCGGCCGATCCCTTTTTCTTCCATTTCTTTTACCAGACTTGCTTCGTTGTAGCGGGGAGGGGGTTCTGTAAAATGCTGCTTTGGAATTATTCCCAGTAGCTTTAAGAGCTCTTTTTCTTCTAAGACAGGTAGTTTTTCCGCTTCTTCTGCTTCCGGAGTATCGCTGCTTTCAAAATAAAGCTTGGTAAAACCGTCAAACTTCAGGGTGCGTCCGGTAGTGCGGAAAATATATTCTTTAGCCGCAATATTTACCGTAGTTTGGTCATATAACGCTTCTTGCATTTGGCAGGCAACAAAACGCTTCCAGATTAGAGAATAAAGTTTGGCCTGGTCCTCGGTTAAATATTGTTGCATTTTTTCCGGAGTGCGAGCTACAGAAGTAGGCCTAATTGCTTCGTGTGCATCTTGGGCCTGTTTTCTGCTTTTGTACTGTCTTGGAGCTGCTGGCAGGTACTGGGTCCCAAAATCTTTGGCAATTAATTCTCTAACCTGATCCAATGCTTCTTGTGCAATTCGAACCGAGTCTGTACGCATATAACTGATTAACCCGATTCTTCCTTCTTCTGTTTCAACTCCCTCGTATAAGGTTTGTGCTACCATCATGGTCTTTTTGGTGCTAAATCCGAATTTACGTGCTGCTTCCTGCTGTAAAGAGCTCGTAATAAAAGGGGCAGGGGGATTCTTTTTTTGTTCTTTTTTGTTGATTTCAGAAACAATAAAAGGGGCACCTTCCAGGTCGCTTAAAATCTGTTTTGCCGTAGCTTCGTTTCCGATTTCTATCTTTTCTCCGTTTTTGGAAAAGAATTTTGATTCAAAAGGGAAAGCTTCTTTTTCTGGAGACAAATTTACGGTAATAGACCAGAATTCAACGGGCACAAAAGCCCGGATCTCTTTTTCTCTTTCACAAATCAGGCGTACTGCTACGGATTGTACTCTTCCTGCAGAAAGCCCTTTGCGTATTTTTTTCCAAAGAAGCGGGCTTAGCTTGTATCCCACTAAGCGGTCTAAAATCCTTCTGGTTTGCTGTGCGTTTACCCTGTTTAGGTTGATTTCTCTTGGGTTTAAAACAGCTTTGGTTACCGCATCTTTGGTGATTTCATGGAACTCAATTCTTTTGATGACAGTTTTTTTGCCTAAAGCATGTGCTAAGTGCCAGGCAATTGCTTCCCCTTCGCGGTCAGGATCTGGGGCCAGGAAAACAATTTCCGCGTCTTTTGCCGCATCTTTTAGTGCAGTAATAATTTTGTTTTTTCCCGGGATTGTTACATAAGTGGGTTCAAAATTGTTTTTGACATCTACCCCAAGCCTTTTGGCAGGAAGATCCCTAACGTGGCCCCCGGAAGCTTTTACTTCAAAGCCTTTCCCTAAAAACTTTTCCAAGGTTTTGGCTTTTGCCGGTGATTCTACGATCACCAGTTTTTTGCCGTTTGTTATGGGTTTTGTTTCAGGTTTTGTTTTAGGTTTGACGCTTTTTTTACTCACAATTTTCTCCACGTTCGATTGCAGTATCTTAACGCTATCTTAATATTTTGTAAACCGTTTTCTTAAATAGGCCGACAGTTATCTCCGCTTAAACATCTTTTCCATCTCTTCAGGGGTAAATTTGACCATAGTGGGCCGGCCGTGGGGGCAGGTGAGAGGGTTGTCGGTTTTATAGAGATCACGGATTAAGTGATTGATCTCTTCTATGACCAATCTTTCTCCTGCGCGCACAGCTCCGTGGCAATTGTTTCGTTTTCCAGTTCGTTTAATAAGTCTTTAATTACCTCAGCTGCAGAAGCATTGACCAGGAAAGAAGGGACAGCGCGGATTAGAAATGAGTTTTTGCCAAATACTTCTAGTTCAAAACCAAAAGATTTTAAATAGTCCAGATTTTCTTCCAGCAGCTTTGCTTCTTTTACGGAAAGCTCCAGGTTTTCAGGGATAAGCATCTCTTGGGATTCGGTTTGCGCATCTGCTTTGCTTAGCTTATCGTAGAGAATCCGCTCGTGTGCAGCGTGCTGGTCGATTAGCACCAAATCTACCCCATCTGTAGTAATAATGTATGTTTCTCTAAACTGCGCGAGCGGGATGAGTGGCTGAATTGCACTTACTTCAAAAGAGAGCTCACTTCCAATGATGGATTCAGGAATAGATTGTCCAAATGCTTGTTCCAAAATTGGTAGCATTTCCGGTTTCCACTCTTTGCCTAATTCCATTTTTTGGAAGAATTCGCTTTTGCCTGCAGGAACTTGGCCTTTTAGTATTTCTCCGTGAAGCGATTGAAAAACAATAGATTTTAATGCGTCCAAAACAAGCTGGGTTTTTGAAAACCGGACTTCTCTTTTGTTTGGGTGGACGTTTACATCCACGATATCTGTCGGTATTTCTAAGTTAATGATTGCAACCGGGTATCTTCCGTTTGGGATAAGGGTTCGGTATTGCTCTTCTAATGCGTAGGCAAGTAAAGTGTTTCGTATATATCTCCCGTTTACAAAGAAAGATTCACTGGTCCTGTTAATCCTAGTTTGGGTCGGGTTGCTGATTAGTCCCGTGACTTTTATTCCGTTTTTTTCTCCGGAAACTTCCAATAAGCGTTCACTTACTTCCAGCCCGTAGATTGAATTAATGGCTTCAATTAATTTTCCACTTCCTGGAGAATTTAATAACTCCCCGTTTTCGCTGGTTAGCTTAAAAGCGATGTTTGGATAACTCAAAATAAAGCGGCTGATGATATCAAGAATGTGCCCTTGTTCCGTGCTTGTGGCTTTTAGAAACTTAAGGCGTGCCGGAGTATTGAAAAATAGGTTTCGGATAGTGATGGTGGTCCCTTTTGGTGCTCCTGTTTCTTCGGATTTTCTTTTTTTCCCGCCGTCAATAACCAATTTTGTACTTGGATCATCTCCAGTACTGCTTAGGATTTCCATTTGTGATACTGATGCAATGGATGGGAGTGCTTCTCCTCTGAATCCCAAGGTATGGATCTTAAATAAATCATCAAGGGATGAGATTTTGCTGGTTGAGTGTCTTTCTATTGCGAGTTCTACCTCTTCTTTACTCATGCCAGAGCCGTTATCTGCAATGCGGATAAGTTTTTTACCGCCTTCCTGGATTTCTATCTGGATGCGGGTCGCTCCTGCATCAATTGAATTTTCCACCAGTTCCTTGACCACAGAAGCAGGCCGCTCCACTACTTCGCCAGCAGCAATTTTATTTATGAGGTCTTCGGGAAGGAGTTTGATTTTGGGTTGCATCATTAAGTTAATTTTACCATATTACTGAAATTTCTCATCCAAATAGCCGACAAACTAAAAGAAGAGCTCCGAATAATTCGATTTTGGAAACCTGAGACTAAATGTCTCGGTTTCCAAAATGAGTTGCTCTAGAGATAAATCTGGAAACCGCGGCGTTCAGCCGCAGGTTTCCAGCTCTCAGAAAGCTAATTTTTCGGAGGTCTCAAAAGAAGGGATATTTTTATGGGTAAGGTTTTACGGCCTGCGTTAGAATATTGGCAGTCCCCACCTATGCGGGGGAAAACCGCAGTAGAAAGAAAACCGGTTTTTGTAACTGCTCCTCCTTTTTTGGTGGATGAAAAAGAATGGCAGGCTGTGAAGGGATTGCAGGTTTTTTCCAGGCCGCAAACAAGAGTTTTAGCTGAAGCAGAAAGAATGATTGTTGAGATATTGGATGGGAAACATAAGGGGGAAGTGGTTGAAGTAGAAGAAGGCTATCGGGTTTCCGATCCAAAGTTGGTCAGGAGTGTGCTCGATTTTTCTCACTTTGAATACGTTTCTTGTTTTGAAGCCAGGCTGGATGTAATCCGGACCCTGACTCAGTTGGGGTATGACGTGCTGGTAATTACAGCAGCTAAAAAGAAAGAAGGAAGATATGAGATTGATGAAACACAGCCTTTTAACCAGGCAGCCTTAAATAATGGGGCAACCTGGCTGCTTGGGAATGTGGGTATGCCCCAGCATCTCTGGAAGTTTCCCAGGGACATGTTTTTTCAGGCAGGTAATACACTTTGTTTTCATCAGGACACAAACAGTTTCACTTGGCCGTTGCGATTGGGATTTCAAGGGGAAATTCAACTTGCTTGGCCGATTGGTGGGGGAGAGTTTTTGGGTGCAGGAAAATTTGCCCTGACGGGAAAACCCAAAGAAGAAAAAAACGTTATTGAAATGCAAGCAATGCTTGGAAGGCTGGCAGATGCGGAAGGGATAAGAGCAATCTATACACTTCCTTTCTGTTGGGTTGATGCAATTGATCCTAAAGTTATGCAGGATTCTTTTGGTACACAAAAAAGGATTTTAATTCCGCACGCGCATATTGATTTTGCGGTTTCACTTAATGCCCCAAAGGGGGTTTTGGTAAGCCGGCCTTCTTATTTTCACGATAACCGTACTTTGCTTTCAAGGGTTGCCGACCGAGAAAAACTGGACCTGCGGGTTTTGCCTTCGGACAGCTGGTACGCGGTTAATGTTTTGGTCTTGCCGGATGGGAGCGTGGTAGCTGACCGGAGTGAAACAGAAGCAAACCGTTTTTTTGCTGATTTTACTACTGTTCACGAAACTGCACAGCCATATGGGGGAATGGGGTTGGGTGGCGGCATTCTTTGTTCGGTTAATATGCTTTGGGTCTTGCGCCAGAAACAAGGGACCTTAGGGTAAAGTTGTCTTGCCCCTTGCTCTTGTTACATGATAAAATCCCCTCAATATGAACGAAGAGCTTCCAAAAGTTTATGACCCCCAGGCAGTAGAACAAAAGTGGTACCAGTTCTGGGAAAAATCCGGTTTCTTTTCTCCTAAAGGAGAAGGGGAGCCTTTTACCATTGTGATCCCTCCTCCTAATGTTACCGGATCTCTGCACATGGGTCATGCTCTTGACAACTCCATCCAGGATTTACTCATTCGTTATCACAGGATGAAAGGGGATGATACCCTCTGGGTTCCAGGTACTGACCACGCAGGTATTGCTACCCAAAATGTGGTAGAACGCGAGCTTAAAAAACAAGGAACAAACAAAGATAACTTAGGCCGCGATGCTTTTGTGGCCAAAGTGTGGGAATGGAAAGAAGAATACGGTGGACGCATTACACAGCAGCTTAGAAGACTGGGTGCTTCTTGTGACTGGTCTCGTGAACGCTTTACTATGGATGAAGGACTCTCAAAAGCAGTACGCCGTGAATTTGTGCAGCTTTATAATGAAGGTCTAGTCTACCGCGGCAAACGGATCATCAACTGGTGCCCGCGTTGCTTAACAGCTCTTTCGGATATTGAAGTCGAACATCGTAACCAGGCAGGGAAGCTGTGGCATATCAAATATCCTCTGGATAAATCCGAAATCCTAAATCCTAAATCCGAACAAGGAATTGATTATATTATAGTAGCAACTACTAGGCCGGAGACTATGTTGGGAGATACTGCGGTTGCAGTAAATCCCAGCGATGAGCGCTATAAACATCTAATCGGTAAGATGCTGGTGCTTCCTTTGGTAGGAAGAAAGATCCCGATCATAAAAGATGATTTTGTGGACCCTGCTTTTGGAACCGGAGCAGTAAAAGTTACACCTGCACATGATCCAAACGATTTTGAAATGGGGCAGCGCCATAACCTTCCTCAAATCAACATGTTATATCCGGATGGAAAAGTGGCTACAAAGCATTTTGATGAGAAATCTGTACATAAATATGACGGACTCGATCGCTACAAAGCCAGGGAAGCAATTGTTGCGGATCTGGAAGCACAAGGGCTCATGGATAAAATCGAAGATTATCAAAATGCGGTAGGAGAATGCTATCGCTGTAAAACTATTGTAGAGCCTTATCTTTCCGACCAGTGGTACGTTAAAGTTGAAGCCTTAGCCAAAGAAGCGATTGCTGCGGTAGAGGAGGGAAAAATCTCTTTTGTTCCTGAAAGATGGAACAAGGTTTACATTAACTGGATGGTAAACCTAAAAGATTGGTGTATCTCTAGACAATTGTG
>JAPLLA010000010.1:13610-21818 GCA_026387795.1 Candidatus Saganbacteria bacterium
TTCCGGTTTGGTATTGTAAATGTGGAGAAGTAATAGTTTCAGAAACAACTCCGGGAAAGTGTCCTGAATGCGGTAATTCTAAATTAGAGCAGGATCCGGATGTGTTTGATACCTGGTTTTCGTCCGCACTTTGGCCTTTTTCCACATTAGGCTGGCCGGAAAACACGGAAGATCTAAAGAAATATTATCCAACCTCGGTTTTAGTTACGGGTTACGACATCATTACTTTCTGGGTCTCCAGAATGATCATGATGGGTATCCATTTCATGAAAAAAGAACCGTTCCATAAAGTCTTTATCCACGGATTGGTCCGAGATGTTACCGGGAAGAAGATGAGTAAATCGATTGGAAATGTGATCGATCCTTTGGATGTTATTAACCATACCGGAGCAGATTCTTTGCGTTTTGCCCTGATTTCCTTGATTACAGGACAAGGCCAAGACATTAAGCTTACGGAAAATAAGATTATGGAATGCCGTAATTTTGTCAATAAAATCTGGAATGTGAGTAGGTTTGTTTTAATGAATCTAGGTACCGAGGGATCAAGGGATCAAGGGATCAAGGGGGAAGAACTTAATTTAGCAGAGCAGTGGATTCTTAGTAAATATAACTCAACTATTAAAAAAGTGACTGGGCTTATTGAAACATTTGAAATAGGAGAAGGGGCTCGAGTGCTTTATGATTTCATTTGGAGAGACCTCTGCGACTGGTATGTTGAGTTTTCAAAACTTGATAGCAATCGGCCAACGACTAAAAAAGTATTACTAAAGGTGCTTGAGGGAACGCTCAGATTGCTACATCCGTATATGCCGTTTATTTCAGAAGAAATATGGCAAAAATTGTCGCCCAGTAAAAAAAGCATAATGCTTGCCGATTGGCCGAAGGTGGAGGAAGAGTTTATCAGTCAAGAGGCTGAAGAGAAAGTGGATTTGGTGAAGGAAGTGATTCGGAGGGTCCGCAACATCCGGGCAGAGATGAATGTGCCGGCTTCCAAAGAGTCCGAATTGATTTTATTGGCCCCAGAGGAACAGCTGGCGATTCTTAGACAGGGGGAATTCTATATTGGCCGTTTAGCACGTTCCAAGCCTTTATTTGTCAGCAAATTGGAGACTAAACCGACACAAGCAGCCAGTGCAGTAGTTGGGAGCGTACAGATTTACGTTCCTTTGGCAGGATTAATTGATTTTGAAAAAGAAAAAGAGCGTTTGGAAGAGTCAAAAAACAAACTCATTGCTGATTTAGAACGAATTGAGAAAAGGCTTTCTAATCCCCAGTATCTAAGCAAGGCTGAACCGGAAAAAGTGGAAGAAGATAGGGAGCAAGCTCTCTGCCTGAAACAGGAATTTACCCTGCTTACAGAAAGAATCTCTTCCCTAGCCGCATAATGTCCCCATGCTTTCCTAAAAGAATATTCCCTCAAGTGAAATTTACCGTAAAAGGGGCGATATATTAATGTAAGAGGTTCGCCATGAAACCCTGGGTAATTCCAGGGTTTTTTGTTGATAAATAAGGAGGATGGTAAAGATGGTAGTTGGATGTATATTGCAGCAAGTTGATCCTAAAGTTTTTGAATTCTATGGAACACTGGGTTTTCATGATAAAAACTGTAATGGCGTTATAGAAAAAACCAATGATGAAAACTACAATAAAGAAGCAGATATTAATAAGGACGGTCAATTGGTTAAAGCGGAGATCTTGTATTACCTGCATTATGTTGTGCATCCCACCCCTAAAAATGAACAAATAAAAAAAGAAAATCCCATCACAGGAGAAGACAAGGCAGTCCTTGCTTCATTATTCCTTGAGGCTTTGGGAACAGCAGGAAAAATTAAGGATACATTTTATAAGGCAAAAGCCATTAAAGACATTGCCTTAGAAATGGCTAAATTAGGTTTATTCACGGAAGCCTTGGGGGCAGTCGAAACAATTGAGATTGCGACCTATAAATCACCTGTCCTTAGAGAGATTGCCTCAGCAATGGCTAAAGCAGGGTTATTTAAGGATGCTTTAGAGATAGCTGGAACAATTGAGTCTCCAGGAGAAAAAGCATCCGCCCTTAAAAATATTGCCTCAGCAATGGCCAAAGCAGGGGTACAGAAAGAAGAAATAAGCAAAATTTTTAAAGAGGCTTTGGAGATAACGGTTGCAATTGGAAGCGCAAGGGAGAAAGCCTCTCTCCTTAGCGACATTGCCATAGAAATGGCTAAGGCAGGGTTGTTTAAAGAATCCTTGGAAATAGCTAAAACAATTGAGGACTCATTGGATAAAGCATTTGCGCTTAGAATGATTGCTTTAGAAATGGCTAAAGCGGGGTTATTTAAAGAGTCTTTAGAAACAGCTGGAACAATTGAGTCCCCAGAGAGTAAAGCATCGGCCCTTAGAGATATTGCGTCGGAAATGGCCAAAGCCGGGTTGTTTAAAGAAGCATTGGAAATAGCAGTAACAATTGATAAACCCTTGCAAAGCACGTCAGCACTTGAAAACATTGTGTCAGAAATGGCCAAAGCAAAATTGGGAAAAGAAGAGTTAAGGGGTCTGTTTCAGTTAGCTTTAGAAGCGGATCGAAAAATTGAGGGCCCATCGGCAACCTTGGTCCTTGGAGAAATTGCCGTAGCAATGGCTAAAGCAGGGTTATTTAAAGAGGCTTTAGAGACGGCTAGAACCATTGAAAAGGCAGGACGGAAAGCGAATGTTCTTAGAGATATTGCCTCAGAAATGATTAAAGCACAATTGGGGAAAGAAGAGGTTGGCAAAGTATTGAAAGAAGCGTTAGAAGCAACCAGTAGAATGGAGTATGCATGGGATTCGTCCATTGGTAAGTCTTATGTTAATGAAGAAAAAGCATATTTAAAAGTATTGGCCGTTAAAACCATTGCCATAGAAATGGCTAAGGCAGGGTTATTTAAAGAAGCTTTAGAGGCAGCTGGAACAATTAAGGATGCTGCACTTCATAAAGCAGAAGCCCTTGCCGGCATCGCCATAGAAATGGCTAAGGCAGGATTATTTAAAGAGGCCTTGGAAATAGCCAAAACAATTGAGTACCTGCACGACAAAGATTTAGCCCTTGAAGCCGTTGTATTGGCAATGGCTAAAGCGGGAAAATTTAAAGAAGCTTTGGGAGTAGCGAAAACAATTGAGTTTCCATTAGATAAAGCATCTGCATTAGAAATAGTTGTCTTGGAAATGGCTAAAGCAGGCAAGTTTAAAGAAGCCCTGGGAGTGGCAAAAACAATTGAAAACCCATGGAGCAAATCTTCGGCCCTTGCCGGCAGTGCCTCAGAGATGGTTAAAGCAGGGTTTTCTAAAGAAAAAATAGATAAATTATTTAAAGCAGCAGGGGTTAAGAGACCCGAAAAGTAAAAAGGAGGAACAAGTAATGACAATTGGAAGTGCAGTGCAATTCGATCCTAAAATGCAGGGGGTATGTAAGTATCTTGGGTTTAACGACATAAATGATAATGGTGTTATAGAAAAAGGCAAAGGTGAAAGCTACAAGGAAGAAGTGGATATTAACAAGGATGGGACATTAGTTAAAGCAGAGATCTTGTATTATCTGCATTATGTTGTAAAATCTGCTCCCGAAAACGAAAAAATAAAACAAGAAAATCCCATAACAGAAGAAGACAAGGCAGTACTTGCTTCTTTGTTTAAACAAGCCTTGGGGGCAGCTGGGGTAATTGAGGATCCCAAATTAAAAGAAGTTGGCCTTAAACAGGTTTTTTTTGAAATGGGTAAAGCGGGTTTATTGATGAAGGTTTTGGAAGTAGCGGAGCGCTCAGGGGAAAAATCTTCCGCCATACTTCAACAGCTTGCCTCGGAAATGGCCAGATCGGGAATGGATAAGAAAGAAGTCGCCAAAGTGTTCAAAGAAGCCATCTTGAGTGCCGGAACCATTGAAGATTCATATAATAAATCAAACACTATCAATGAAATAGTTTCTGCAATGATTGAAGCTGGATTGGACAAAGACCAATTGAAAATATTGTTCGAGGAGGCAATGGTTGTTGCCCGTACAATTGAAGATTTAGAGGATAAATCAAAAATTCTTGGGGATATTGCTTCTGCAGTGGCTAAAGCAGGGTTGGGAAAAGAAGAGGCGAGCAAGATATTTAAAGAAGCTTTGGAGGTAACCAGAACAATTGGGTACCCAGAGTGGAAAGCAAGGTCACTTAGACATATTGCCTCAGAAATGGCTAAAACAGGGTTAGGAAAAGAAGAGGTACTCAAAATATTCAAAGAAGCTTTGGAGGTAACCAGAATAGTTGGAGGTTCATGGAATAAAGCAAATGCTATTAGAGAGATTGCCTCAGAAATGGCTAAGGCAGGGCTATTTAAAGAAGCTTTGGAAGCGGCTAAAACAATTGAGTTTTCAGGTGATAAAGCAAATGCACTTAGAGAGATTGCTGCAGAAATGGCAAAAACCGGGTTAGGAAAAAAGGAATTAAGCAAACTTTTTCTGTTGGCTTTGGAAACATCTAGAACACTTGATGTCCCAGTTATTAAGGCATTTATCATTGCAGACATTGCCTCTGATATGGATAAAGCAGGATTAGGGAAAGAGGCGACAAGTAAAGTAATTAAAGAATCCTTGGTGGTGGCTAGAACAATAGAGTCCTTAAGGGATAAAGCAAATGCTTTTCGTTACATTGCCTTAATAATGGCTAAGATAGGGGTAGAGAAAGAAGAGGTAAGAAAAGTGTTTACAGAAGCTTTGGATGCAACTAGGGCAATGGAAAACTCGGATTGGGGGGAGATAGCTAAGGAATTTATCTACATTGGATCAGATATGGCTAAAGCAGGGTTAGAAAAGGAAGAGGTGCGCAAAGTATTTAAAGAAGCCTTGGATGCAACTAGAACAATTATGTATGTTAAAGCAGCAACTCTTGGAAACATTGCTTCGGAAATAACTAAAGCTGGCTTCACTGAAGAAGAAATAGACAAATTATTCAAAGAAGCAGGAGTGGAGAGGCCTGAGCAAAATTAACTCGGTTTTGCTTCTGTTATTCTATTAACCCTGATAATCTCTTTACAGTTGCCGCTCTCAATATCCACTTTTAATACTACGGCATTAAAAACCCCGCGGCCTTCTTTTTCCACCTCAAATTTACTGGGCATACCGGTTAAAAAGCGGGTTAAGATCTGTTCTTTGTTCATGCCGATTACAGAATCGTAAGGTCCTACCATCCCTGCATCTGTAATAAATCCGGTCCCGCCGGGAAATATCTGATCATCTGCGGTTTGTACGTGAGTATGGGTGCCGATTACTGCACTGACCCTGCCATTTAAATAATAACCGAGTGCTTTTTTCTCTGAAGTGGCTTCTGCGTGCACATCTACAATAATAATTCTTGCTTTTCCTTTAATCTCATCCAGGACTATGTCCGAAGCCCTAAAAGGGCAGTCCAAAGGTTTCATAAAAACTCTGCCTTCAAGATTAAAAATACCAACAGTTGTACCTTTTACATCTGCCAAAAAATAATTTTGTCCCGGAGCAGCAGGAGGGTAGTTGGCAGGCTTGATCACTTTTGGAAAATTTTGGATGTTTTGTATGAATTCCTTCTTTTGCCAGATATGGTTTCCCATGGTAAATACTTCAATGCCGTTTTCCATTAGTTCATGGTAAACCTCCGCAGTAATTCCGTATCCTCCAGCGGAATTTTCTCCATTGGCAATTACCAGGTCGATTGCAAACTCCTCTTTAATCCCAGGCAGGAATTGTTTAATAACTTTCCTACCCGGGCTGCCGATGATGTCCGCAATAAATAATATGTTCAAGTTTTTTTCTTGCATATGGTTATTTTGCTACGCCCGAAGACCTGGTTTCTCTAATGACTGTGACTTTTACTTCGCCTGGATAATCGAGCTCTGCTTCGATTTTTCTTGCAATATCGTGGGCGAGTTTGGTAGCCATCAGGTCATCGATCTTAGTTGGTTCTACAATAACTCTTACTTCACGGCCCGCTTGGATGGCGTATACTTTTTCTACACCTTCAAACTTTTTCGCTACCCCTTCCAGGTTTTGGAGACGTTTTACATATGCTTCCAAAGTATCACGTCTTGCTCCTGGGCGGGAAGCGGAAATTGCGTCTGCAACCAAAACCAAAACCGCTTCTACTGTGCGGGGCGCTTCGTCTTCATGATGCGCTATAATGCAGTGGAGCACTGCATCCGATTCTCCTGCTTTTTGGGCAAAAAGCATTCCGAGTTTTGGATGCGTTCCAGGCAGGTCTTGGTCAATTGCTTTCCCAATATCGTGGAGGAGTCCGGCTCTTTTGGCTAGTTTTGCGTTTACCCCCAGTTCTTCTGCCAGCATCCCTGCAAGATAAGCTACTTCAATAGAGTGCTGCAGCACGTTTTGGCCATAGCTGGTACGGTAACGGAGCCTTCCTATTAATTGGGTTAGTACCGGAGGCATGTTGTGGATTTCCAACTCTTCTACGGCTTTTTCACCGTAGTCCAACATTTTTTGCTTAATTTCTTCCTTTGCTTTAGCATAGGTTTCTTCCACGCGTGCAGGATGGATTCTGCCGTCTACAATTAATTTTCCCAAAGTGACTTTGGCAATTTCCCTGCGCAGCGGGTCAAAACTGGAAAGGATGACTGCTTCAGGGGTATCGTCTACGATCAAATCTACACCGGTCAAGGTTTCAAAGGCGCGGATGTTGCGGCCTTCTTTACCGATGATGCGTCCTTTCATTTCTTCGTTTGGCAGTTCCACCGCAGAGGTAGTGGTTTCTACTACATGGTCTACAGCGCAGCGCTGGATAGCAGTAGTTAAAATCTCTTTTGCTTTCCGGTCCGCTTCTTTTTTAATCTGTTCTTCTTTTTGTTTAATAATCTGTGCTGCTTCTATTTCAATGTCTTTTTCCAAATTGGAGAGCAAAAGCTTTTTAGCCTCTTCTTTGGACATTCCGGATACTTTTTCCAGTTCGGTGGTTTGCTTTTGCCGGATTACTTCCAATGACTGCCGAATTTCACCCAAAGTGTTTTCCTTTTCTTTCAGGTCTTTTACTTTATCTTCTACTTCTTTCCCTTTGGCCTCCACTTGGTCTTCTTTTTGGAGTAACCTTTTTTCCAGGTTCAATAATTCGGCTTTCCTTTCTTTAGTCTCTCTTTCAAATTCAGCCCGGAGTTTTAAAGCCTCGTCTTTTGCTTCAAGGGCCGATTCTTTCCTTTTTGCAGCTGCATCCCTTTCCGCTTCATCCATCATCCTCTTGGCGGTCTGTTCCGCCACATATACTTTTTGGTCTGCAACCCTCCTTTTAATAATTAAAAATAAGATTCCGAGCGCAAAAGCAACGAATATGGCACAAATAATGTATAGAAACGACAAGAACTCCATTTTTACTTACCTCCCTTTGTCTCGAGCTTGTCGAGAGATTTTTTTTCTGGTGCACCTGGTTTTTGTTCCCCAATAGCTTTGGTGATCTGTGCTTCTATTTTAGCGGCGATTTTAGGGTTTTCTTTTAAATAGAGCAGGGCATTGTCAAAACCCTGGCCGATTTTTTCTCCTTCATAGGAGAGCCATGCGCCGGTTTTTTGGATCAGGTCAAAATCAACACCCAGGTTTAAAATGTCCGATTGGCGGGAGATTCCTTCCCCATAAAACAAAGTGAACCGGGCTTCTCTAAAAGGCGGGGCGACCTTGTTTTTTACTACCCTTACCCTTACTTGTGCACCCACAACCTGCTCTCCTCTTTTTATTTTTTCTACAGGCCGCACATCCAGACGGATGGAAGAGTAGAATTTTAACGCTCTTCCTCCGGGAGTGGTTTCCGGGTTGCCAAACATTACTCCGATCTTGTCCCTTAGCTGATTAACAAAGATGATTACGGTTTTGGACTTATTGACTACTGCAGTTAGCTTGCGCAGTGCTTGGGACATAAGCCTTGCTTGAAGTCCTATGTTTAAGTCCCCCATATCCCCTTCAATCTCTGCTTTTGGTACCAATGCTGCTACGGAATCAATTACAATGATGTCTACTGCTCCGGAGCGTACCAGGGTTTCTGCAATTTCCAAACCTTGTTCCCCGTAATCAGGTTGTGAGATCAACAGGTTGTCAATGTCGATCCCGAGCCGTTTTGCGTAGACCGGGTCCATGGCATGCTCTGCATCTATGAATGCTGCGGTACCCCCTTTTTTTTGGGCTTCGGCAATAACATGCAGGGAAACCGTGGTTTTTCCTCCGCCTTCAGGGCCATAAATCTC
>JAPLLA010000038.1:0-38789 GCA_026387795.1 Candidatus Saganbacteria bacterium
CCAGCGCCTACAGTGTGACCGCCTTCGCGAATAGCAAAACGTAAGCCTTCTTCTACCGCTATATCCGTAATCAAAGTCACGGTCATAACAATATTGTCTCCAGGCATAACCATCTCTACTCCATCCGGTAGCTTGATTTCTCCGGTTACGTCTGTAGTGCGCATAAAGAACTGGGGTTTATAGCCGGTAAAGAACGGAGTATGACGTCCCCCTTCTTCTTTCTTTAATACGTAAACTTGGGCTTCAAACTTTTTGTGCGGTTTAATGGTTCCCGGCTTTGCAATAACCATGCCGCGGGTCAGCTCTTCTTTTTCAATACCGCGGAGCAAGAGTCCGATGTTGTCACCCGCCATACCTTCGTCCAGGGTTTTTCTGAACATCTCAATTCCGGTAGCCACTGCTTTTTTGTGTGAACCAAGACCTACGATCTCTACTTCTTCTCCTACTTTTACCTTCCCTCTTTCAATCTTTCCGGTACCTACTGTTCCTCTTCCTGTAATGGTAAATACGTCTTCAACCGGCATGGAAAAAGGCTTATCAAGATCTCTTTTTGGTTCGGGAATGTAGCTGTCCAAAGCATCAAGCAGCTCTTGAATTGCTTTGCAGTTTGGGCAGTCCGGCTTGCCGCATCCGCATTCCATGGCCTTTAATGCGGAACCTTTAATAATCGGAATTTGGTCGCCAGGAAAATCGTACTTTTTAAGCAGATCCCTGGTTTCTACTTCTACCAGTTCAATCAGTTCTTTGTCGTCTACCATGTCTACTTTGTTTAAGAACACAATCATGGAAGGTACGTTAACCTGGTGAGCAAGCAGGATGTGTTCTCTGGTTTGAGGCATGGGACCGTCTGCAGCGGAAACAACCAGGATTGCTCCGTCCATTTGAGCTGCGCCTACGATCATGTTTTTAACAAAGTCGGCGTGGCCCGGGCAGTCGATGTGTGCATAGTGTCTTTTGTCTGTTTCGTATTCCACGTGTGCAATAGCAATGGTAATACCACGCGCTTTTTCTTCCGGTGCGGAGTCGATCTGGTCAAAGGCTTTGGCTTGGGCCATTCCTTTGGTTGACAGATATTTGGTAATGGCAGACGTTAAAGTCGTCTTACCATGATCCACGTGCCCAATGGTCCCTACGTTCAAATGCGGCTTATCCCTAACAAATTTTTCTCTAGTCATTTTTCTTTCCTCCTTTTACTTTTTCGATTATGCCCTCGGAAATATTTCTAGGCACCTCTTCATAGCTGAAGGGCTCCATAGTGTACGTTCCCCGACCCTGCGTTTTAGAACGCAGCGCCGTGGCATAACCAAACATTTCCGATAATGGGACTTTGGCTTTAATCGCCTGTAAATTTGCTTGTACTTCCATACCCTCAATGCGACCTCTTCTGCTGTTTAGGTCCCCAATTACGTCTCCCATATTTACTTCTGGCACCACTACTTCAACTCTCATGATCGGTTCCAGAAGCACAGGCTTTGACCTTAGAAACCCTTCTTTAAAAGCCATGGATCCTGCAATCTTAAATGCGATTTCCGAAGAATCTACTTCGTGAAAAGAACCGTCAAATAAGGCAACCCTGGCATCTACTACCGGGTACCCTGCCAAAACACCGGTATCCATTGCTTCTATAATTCCCTTTTCAACTGCAGGAATATATTCTCTTGGGATAACCCCTCCTACAATCTCATTTACAAATTCAAAGCCTTTGCCTGTTTCCAAAGGTTCCAACCTTAACCAAACATGCCCATATTGGCCGCGGCCACCGGTTTGACGGATAAACTTACCTTCCACTTCGGTGGTTCCTCTAAAGGTTTCCTTGTAAGCAACTTGGGGCTTGCCGACATTTGCATCAACTTTAAATTCCCGAAGCAAGCGGTCTACAATAATTTCCAGGTGCAATTCTCCCATGCCGGAAATAATCGTCTGGCCGGTTTCCTGATCGCCTTTGACCCTAAAAGTAGGATCTTCTTCCGCAAGCCGCCCTAACGCAACACCAAGCTTTTCCTGATCTGCTTTGGTCTTGGGCTCAATAGCAACAAAGATAACCGGGTCCGGAAACTGCATTGCTTCAAGGATAATTGGCTTATCTTCATCTGACAAGGTATCGCCTGTAATGGTATTTTTAAGACCTACTGCTGCTGCAATATCCCCGGCACGTACTTCATCAATTTCTTCTCGTTTATTGGCATGCATCTGGAGTAGCCGCCCAATTCTTTCTCTGTGATCTTTACCGGTATTATAAATATAGCTCCCTTTTTGGAGTACTCCGGAATAAACCCTTAAGAATGTCAAACGACCCACAAAAGGGTCTGACATAATCTTAAAAGCTAAGGCGGAAAATGGTTCGGAATCTTCTGCATTGCGGAATTCTTCTTCCCCGGTTTTGGAGTTCACTCCTTTTACCGGAGGGACATCCAAAGGTGAAGGGAGATAATCCACAATACAATCAAGCAAAGGCTGCACCCCTTTGTTCTTAAAAGCCGAACCGCAGGTCACCAGTACCATGTTCATGGCAATGCAGCCTTTACGGATCCCTCTTTTAATCTCTTCAATTGTCAGTTTTTCTCCGGACAAGTATTTTTCCAGAAGAACATCGTCGGATTCAGCAGCTGCTTCTACCAGTTTTTCGCGGTATTTTCCCGCTTTTTCCTTATACTCTTCGGGAATTTCTTCTACTTCAAACTTTTGTCCAATATCGTCATGATAAACGATTGCTTTCATCTCAATCAAATCAATAATCCCCTTAAAGTTTTCTTCTGCACCTAAAGGAAGCTGTATGGCTACGGGTTTCATGCTTAACCTATCGGCAATTTGATCCACAACCTTATAAAAATCCGCGCCGATCCGATCCATTTTATTTACAAAACAGAGCCTTGGAACATGGTAACGGTTGGCTTGTCTCCAGACTGTTTCTGACTGGGGCTGGACTCCACCCACTGCACAAAAAACAATGACCACTCCATCTAGTACCCGCATGGAGCGTTCTACTTCTACCGTAAAATCAACGTGTCCGGGAGTATCGATAATATTGATGCGATGCCCTTTCCAGAAAGTGGTGGTAGCAGCAGATGTAATAGTGATCCCTCTCTCTTTTTCCTGCTCCATCCAGTCCATAACAGCAGTACCGTCGTGTACTTCACCAATTACGATATTTTTCCATTGGATATTCTCTAGCCATTGTTTACCACCTAAAATGAGCAAAAGCACGATTTGCTTCTGCCGTCTTATGCAATTCCTCTCTCTTTTTTGCCGCACCACCGATATTGTTATAAGCATCAACCAACTCGGAGGCAAGCTTTTCTGCCATGGATTTTCCCGCTCTATTTCTTGAAACGTCCCGAAGCCACTGCATTGCAATTGCCAGCCCGCGTTCCCTGGAAACTTCTATCGGGACCTGGTAAGTAGAACCGCCGACGCGCCTGGCTTTTACTTCCATTTGCGGACGGATATTGTCCAAGGCTTGGCTAAAAATCTCCAACGGTTCCTTTTTTAGTTTTTCTTTTGCCAAATCCATTGCAGCGTAAAAAATGATTTCCGCCTTAGATTTTTTACCGTCGAACATGAGCTTATTGATAAACTTATGCACCATTTCACTACCCAAAACCGCATCCGGAGAAAGCTTTCTTTTTTTTACTCTACCGTATCTAGGCACTCTTTGTTCCCCCTTTTTGACGTTTTGCTCCATACTTAGAACGGCTCTGGTTTCTTTTCTCTACGCCGCCCGCATCCAAAAGTCCGCGTACAATATGATAACGAACCCCCGGTAAATCCTTTACCCTGCCGCCCCTAACAATTACGACTGAGTGCTCCTGCAGGTTGTGCCCGATCCCAGGGATATAGGCAGTAATTTCTATCCCGTTTACGAGTCTTACCCTGGCTACTTTACGTAAAGCGGAATTTGGCTTTTTGGGAGTAGTAGTATAAACCCTGATACAGACACCGCGCTTTAAAGGACTCCCCATTAAAGCCGGGGCCTTACTTTTTCCACCTTTACATCCTCTTTTTTTCCTAATCAACTGATTAAATGTAGGCAACTTTCTTCCTCCTTAATCCGCGTTAAGTGCAGTCGAAGGGACTAATTCTAAATGCTTATACTGGTAAAATCCAGTACCTGCAGGGATTAATTTCCCAATAATTATATTTTCCTTTAACCCGTACATTTCGTCGGAACGACCTTGTACCGCTGCATCGGTTAAAACCCTGGCTGTTTCCTGGAAAGAAGCAGCAGAAAAGAAACTGTCCGTAGAAAGAGAAGCTTTGGTAATACCCAAAAGTACCTGCATTTCTTCTGCCTTCTCACCTTTGGTTTCACTATTGACCAGATCCAATGCATCCATATCAATTAATTCTCCGGGAAGAAGCATGGTGTCTCCTGGCTGCATAACTCTGACTTTTCTGGTCATTTGGCGTACTATAACTTCGATATGTTTATCGTTGATCGTAACACCTTGCGAACGATAAATTTTCTGGATTTCACTTACCAGAAAGCTTTGTACTGCACTGGTCCCCAAAATTCTTAGCACCTCATGTGGGTTAACCCCGCCTTCGGTTAACTGCATCCCTTTGTGCGCTTTGTCTCCATTGATAACCTTTAATCGGACTTCGTAAGGTACCACATATTCTTGTTTTTCCCCTTTATCGCTCTGGATAAAGAGATAGCGGTAACCGTCTCTTTCTGCAATCTTGATCTCGCCGTCTATATCTGCAAGCAACGCCTGGTCTTTGGGCCTGCGCGCTTCAAATAACTCTTCTACTTTAGGAAGACCTTGAATAATATCGCGGGTTTTAGAAGGATCTCTGCGGATAGATTCTACTCTTACGATCACATCATAAGCATCTACTTCTTTGCCGTCTTCCACAAAAACCCTGGAACCCGCTAAAATAGAATAGTTTTCTCCCGGCGCCAAAACCACTATGTGGCCATCGCCCTTTTTGTCTATTTCCAAAACCACTCCGGAAGCCTTGGCCGGAATTCCAGCACTGACTTCTTCTCCCATTTTTACTCTCATGCCTAAAGTAACAAAAAGCTTGTTTCCTTTTGGCACTTCGTACTTTTTCACGTTTTTCGGGCTGTAAACAAAAATCTCTCCGTCTTTTTCCGCAAACACCTGGGTTACAACTTTACCTTCTACTTTGGTTTTCTTTTCCGCTGTTTCCAAGTTAATGTATTTAATCTTTCCTTCAGAGGTTGCAACCACCACTTCATAAGTGGAATCGTATTCCGCAAGCACGCCCCCTGCTTTAATTTCATCCCCTTCGAAAATCTTGAGGATGGAACCGAGCGGCAGGACATATTCTTCTTTTTTGCTTTTTACTTTTACAAAAATAGAAGATTCCCTGGTGATCATAGTACATTTATTCCCTTGATCATCAACCATTGGTTTGGCTTCAATCCCTGAACCATATTCAATTTTACCGCTGTGTTTAGATTTGATTGCGACTTTTGCTGTTTTATGTAAAGCAACCCCTCCAATATGGAAGGTTCTCATGGTCAGCTGCGTACCAGGCTCACCAATTGACTGCGCGGCAATAATACCAACTGCTTCACCCAGATTAACAACCTTACCAACCGAAAGGTCTTTACCGTAACACTTCTGGCAAAGACCCCGTTTAGTGGTACATCTTAAAACCGAACGCACTTCTACTTTTTCCAACCCGGCTTCTGCAATTTTATTGGCTGTATCCTGATCCACTTCCAACCCTGTTTTAGCCAAAACCTCGCCGGAAATAGGATCAACTACGTTTCTGGTTAACACCCTGCCTACCAAACGCTGGGAGAGAGGGATTAATTCGTCGAAACCTTCTTTTACTGCTGTCAAGATTATCCCTTCTTTGGTCTCACAATCTTCTTCTAAGATCATGACATCCTGAGATACGTCTACCAAACGTCTGGTTAAATATCCGGAATCTGCAGTACGCAGTGCCGTATCTACCAACCCCTTACGCGCTCCGTAAGAAGAGATAAAAAACTCGGTAACAGTTAAACCTTCTTTAAAGTTGGTCTTAATTGGAATAGAGATAATGTTTCCGGAAGGATCTGCCATGAGTCCCCTGATCCCTGCCAACTGCCTTACCTGTTGCACATTTCCTCTTGCACCGGAAAACGCCATCATATACACGGAATTTAATTTGTCGAACTCGTCTAACATGGCTTGGGTCACCTGTTCCGTAACATTGCCCCAGATATCCAAAGAGCGGATGAATTTTTCTTTCGCAGAAATAGCCCCGTCCCTAAAATGGATTTCCAGTTCCGCAACTTCGCGATTTGCCTTATCTACGATCTCTTTTTTCTTTGCAGGGACAATAATATCGTCCAAAGCAATTGAAACCGCACCTATGGTTGCATATTTAAAGCCAAGCCGCTTGATTTCGTCTGCGATTTGGGCAGTAACATGGGTACCATAGCGATGAAAACAGCTTTTAATGATCTCTTCTAAAATCTTTTTATCTACCAGTTTATTGAGATATTCGTATTGTTCTCCGGGAACTACTTTACTAATAACCCGAGAAAGGGTGTTATTGAACTTAATGCGTCCAACCGTGGTTTCAATGATCTCCCCGTTTCTTCTAACTTTGATCCGGGCGTGTAAATGAACTTCGCCTAAATCATTGGCAACCATTGCTTCTCCATCATTGGAGAAAATTTTACCTTTGCCTACTTCTTGGTGTTCATCCATAACTGTCATATAGTAAGTTCCCAAAACCATGTCTTGTGTCGGAGTAACAATGGGACGGCCGGAAGCAGGAGAAAGAATATGGTTTGAAGCAAGCATTAATACCCGGGATTCAACTTGCGCCTCTGTAAGCAAAGGAACGTGTACTGCCATTTGGTCTCCGTCAAAGTCAGCATTAAAAGCCGGGCAGACCAAAGGATGAATTTGGATCGCTTTTCCTTCTACCAGCACTGGTTCAAACGCTTGAACACCCAAACGGTGGAGTGTTGGAGCACGGTTTAAAAGTACCGGGTGTCCTTTGATCACTTCTTCTAAAATATCCCACACTACCACTTCTTTTCTTTCGATCATTCTCTTTGCGCTCTTTACGTTTTGGGCAATTCCCCGTTCCACAAGTTTCCTGATCACAAACGGTTTAAAGAGCTCTAGCGCCATTTCTTTGGGTAAACCACACTGATGCAGTTTAAGTGTTGGACCAACTACAATAACCGAACGTCCGGAATAATCCGCTCTTTTACCTAAGAGATTCTGCCTGAAACGCCCCTGTTTGCCCTCAATAATATCGGTAAGCGATTTGAGCGGCCTGCCTGTAGAACCGGTCACTGCACGCTTGCGGCGTCCGTTATCAATAAGCACGTCCACTGCTTCCTGGAGCATTCTCTTTTCGTTACGGATGATCATTTCAGGAGCACCCATGTTCATCATTTTCTTTAAACGGTTGTTACGGTTTAATACTCTGCGATAAAGGTCATTTAAATCTGAGGTGGCAAAACGTCCGCCTTCGAGCTGTACCATGGGACGCAGATCCGGAGGCATAACAGGGATCACTTCCAGTATCACCCATTCCGGACGGTTTGAAGACTTCTGAAACGCTTCTGCTACCCGGAGCCTCTTAATTACCTTCATTCTCTTTTGTCCGGTTGAACCTTTAAGATCTCTCCTTAATTTGGTAATCAGGTTTGGGATATTGATTTGACTGAGTAATTCCCTAACTCCTCTTGCCCCTGTTTCAGCCTTGAATTCCTTGGGGTGATTTTCTTTCATACTTTGATATTCTGCTTCTTTGAGCACCTGCCCTATTTTTAATTTCGCTTTGGCATTTGGAGCCAATTCCGTAACAATATAAGAATCATAATAAATGACTTCTTCCAAAATTTTAGTGGAAACATCTAAAAGGAGTCCCATGTACCCGGGAATACCCCTTAAAAACCAGATGTGTGCTACAGGAACCGCCAACTGGATATGCCCCATTCTTTCACGGCGTACCCTGGAGGTTGTAACTTCTACCCCGCAACGTTCGCAAACAATACCTCTATAGCGGACCCTGCGATATTTACCGCAATGACATTCCCAATCTTTTACCGGGCCAAAAATCTTTTCACAGAAAAGACCTTTGCGTTCCGGTTTAAAAGTACGATAGTTAATGGTTTCCGGTTTTTCTACTTCACCGTGAGACCAAGAAAGAATTTTATCTGTAGACGCCAGTCCAATCGCTACACGTTCGAATTCAATGGTATCGCCTCTGGACAAAACCATAAATTATTTCCGTCCTTTCCCTGACTGTCCAGCTCTCGAGCCTAGCCGTCCAGACAAGCTTTGCCTGCCAGACGGGGCTTTCCCCTTTTTCTGGCTAGCAGCACTCTGTTGTTGTTCTGTATCGATTGAAACCTCTTTACCTTCTTTGCTTTGTAGCGTCAGATTCAAAGCCAAGCTGCGTAGTTCTTTGACTAAAACCTTGAAGGACTCAGGCATACCAGGCTTTGCCATTGGCTTGCCTTTTATGATTGCCTCATACACCTTTGCTCTTCCTACCACATCATCGGATTTAACGGTTAATAACTCTTGTAATGTATAAGCCGCACCATATGCCTCAAGCGCCCATACTTCCATTTCCCCGAATCTCTGTCCTCCAAACTGCGCTTTACCGCCTAATGGCTGTTGGGTAATTAAAGAATACGGTCCTGTGGAACGGGCATGCATTTTATCGTCTACCAAGTGGATCAGCTTCATAAGATACATGTAGCCGCAAACCACTTCACGGTCAAACGCTTGGCCGGTTCTGCCATCTCTAAGCATGACCTTGCCCGAAGGATTGACCCAAGAAAGTCCGGAAACAGCTGCTGCTTTTTCCAGTTGTGTCTGCACAATTTTGCAAGAAGCATTTTCTTCCAAAGATTCGTCAAAAGATGGTACATAGTAATATTCGTCCAAAAGATGGGCTGCATGTCCAAGCAATAATTCAAAAATCTGGCCGATGTTCATACGGGAAGGAACGCCCAAGGGGTTTAAAACCACATCTATCGGGGTTCCGTCCGGCAAAAATGGCATATCTTCTTCAGGCAGGATCCTTGCAATAACACCTTTGTTTCCGTGTCTGCCTGCAACCTTGTCTCCTATGGAAATTTTTCTCATTTGCGCAATGTAAACACGCACCAACTGATGTACCCCAGGAGGAAGTTCGTCTCCTTTTTCCCTGGAAAACTCTCTGACTGCAATGACCTTGCCCCCTTCTCCTGAAGGAACGCGCAGAGAAGTATCTCTCATATCGCGGGCTTTATCTCCAAAAATGGCACGGAGTAATTTTTCTTCTGCGGGAAGTTCTGTTTCTCCTTTGGGAGTAACTTTACCGACTAAAATATCGCTAGGACCAACTACTGCTCCAACACGAATAACTCCCCTGTCATCCAGGTTTTTTAGGGACTCTTCACTAACATTGGGGATTTCCGGGGTCAGTTCTTCCATGCCGAGCTTGGTAGCCCTAACATCCACTTCTAATCTTTCTATATGTATAGAAGAAAAAGCATCGGTCTTGACCAGTCTTTCGCTGATTAACACCGCGTCTTCGTAGTTGTAACCTTCCCAAGGCATAAATGCCACTAATACATTTCTGCCCAATGCAAGTTCTCCCATATTGGTAGAAGAAGCATCCGCCAAAAGCTCTCCCTTGCGTACTTTTTGGCCTGATTTTACAATCGGCCTTTGGTGCAAAAAGGTGTTTTGGTTGCTTCTGGCAAATTTAATCAGCTTGTATAATTCTTTCTTAGAACCTGTATCTATCACAATTTCATCTGCAGTAACCCTGGATACTTCTCCGCCGTTCTCTGCAGTTATCAGCAACCCCGAGTCTTCTGCTACTTTGGCTTCAAGGCCAGTTCCAACCCTGGGTGCTTCGGGAACTAAAATTGGAACGGATTGGCGCTGCATGTTTGCACCCATGAGAGTTCTATTTGCATCGTCGTGTTCTAAGAAAGGAATTAGTGCGGTAGTAATACCCACTAATTGTGCGGGCGCTACTCCAACATAATCAACTTCTTTTGGAGTAGCAAAAACAAATTCCCTTTTGTAGCGCACCGGTACTTGCAAGTCTAGAATCTTTCTTTTTTTATCCATCCTTACGTCACAAGGACCCATGCGGGCAAGATCTTCCATATCTGCAGTTAAATATTCTATCTTGTGGCTAACAATGCCATCTTGCACTTTATAGTAGGGTGATTCAATAAAACCAAATTTATTCACCTTAGCATAAGTAGCAAGCGAAGCAATTAAGCCGGCATTTGGACCTTCCGGGGTTTCAATCGGACAAACCCTTCCATAGTGGGAAGGATGGATGTCACGAACTTCAAACCCAGCTCTTTCCCTGCTAAGACCGCCCGGTCCAAGTGCACTCACCCTTCTTTTGTGGGTTAATTCAGCCAAAGGATTGGTTTGGTCCATAAATTGGGAAAGTTGACTCGATCCAAAAAACTCCTTGATGACTGCAGTGAGCGGACGAATATTGATTAACTGCTGCGGGACAACGCTTTCCTGTGCTTTGGCAACCATTTGTTCTTTGATTAAACGTTCTACCCTGGAAAAACCTACTCTAAATTGGCGTTGCAGTAACTCTCCTACTGCCCTCACCCTGCGGTTACCGAGATGGTCAATGTCGTCTGCTATCCCTTCTCCCATATTAATCTTAATGAGATAAGAAACGATACCCAAGATATCGTCTTTGGTCAGGACTTGGCTTTCCAAGGAAACATTGATCCCCAATTTCCTGTTCATTTTATAGCGTCCCACTTTACCCAAGTCGTAGCGCCTGGCATTAAAGAAAAGGTTATTAAGATAGACCTGCGCACCTTCCCTGGTAATAGGATCGCCTGGCCTTAACCTTTTATATAGTTCAATCAACGCCTCTTCTTTGGGCTTAATCGGACATTCTTTTAAGGTTTTGTGCCTAAATTCGCCTTCAGCCAAAACCTTAAGAATTTCTTTTTCAGTACAGTCAATAGAAGAAAGAAGCAAAGTAATTGGGATTTTTCTGGTACGGTTGATTCTGGCAAAAATCGCTCCGGCTGCATCGGTTTCGACTTCCAGCCAAGAGCCGCGATCCGGAATAACCGTAGCGTAAAAAAGTATCCGTCCCTGGCGTTCGATTTTCTTGTTTTCCCTAAAATAAACACCGGGAGAACGAACCAGCTGGCTGACAATAACCCTTTCCGCACCATTGATAATAAAGGTACCCCTATTGGTCATGAGCGGTAAGTCACCAATAAAAACTTCCTGGCTTTTGACTTCGCCGGAAGATTTGTCGATAAGCTTGGTGGCAACCTTGATCGGAGCAGCAAAAGTGGTTTCCATGATCAAACATTCGGTAGCATCATATTTGGGTTTGCCCAGCTTGAACTCTCCGGAAAAAAGCAGTTCATAACGGCCTTCGTACCCCTTAATAGGAGAGACCGCCTTAAGTTCTTCCCTTAGTCCTTCGTCTAAAAAGACCTTGAAAGAATCTTTTTGCAGCTCAAGCAAATCCGGCGCAGACGGAACTTCTTCCATTAGATGCGCTAGTAAATTGATCCTTTTTCTCTTAGTTGTTACTGCCAAGGTTTTTGCCCCTTTTTTGGAAAGATTACTTTATCTCTACTTTTGCCCCTTCTGCTTCAACTTTTTTCTTAATCTCTTCTGCTTCTTCTTTCTTTACTCCGCTCTTTATTGGTTTTGGAGCATTGTCAACCAAATCCTTTGCTTCCTTTAATCCTAAACCAGTTACTTCTCTAACTGCTTTTAGAACCTGGATTTTCTTGTCTCCAGAAGAAGTCAAGATAACGTCGAACTCGTCTTTTACCTCTGCTGCTTCACCTGCTGCTGCGCCGCCTCCTGCTGCCACTGCAACCGGGGCTGCTGCTACTACTCCAAATTTGTCTTCCAATGTTTTTACGAGGTCGGATAATTCTAAAACCGTTAATTTTTCAATCGTGCTCACTATTTCTTCCAAATTTGCTGCCATCTCTTTTCACCCCCTTTTTAAAATCTTATTTTTGTTTTGAATCCTTGATTGCATTAAGAGCGTAAACCAGCTTCCGAAGCGGACCGCTGGTTACCATGACCAAACTATAAAGAGGAGATTTAATCCCCCCCACAACCTTGGCGATCAATTCTTCCCTGGCAGGAAGCTTGGCGAGTTTTTTAACATCTGCTTCTTCCAAAATCTTTTCCGCCAAAGACCCGCCTTTAACTACCGGCTTTTCTGTTTCGGAGCAAAATTTAATCAGAACCTTGGCCGGACTAACTTGATCTTTATATCCAAAAACAACTGCCAAAGGTCCGGTCAAAAACTTTTGGATCCCTTCCAGTCCGATTTCTTGGAGTGCAATATGGGTTAAGGTGTTTTTAAGCACCAAAAATTCCGCATTTTCTTTTCGAAGCTGCCTGCGGAGTTCGGTAATTTCTTTTACGGTCATCCCGCGGTAATCTGCCAAAATCATGATCTTGCTATCTTTGATCTTGGTCCTGATCCTTGCTATTTCCTCAACTTTTTCGGGAAGAGCCCTTTTTGCCACTTCTTTCACAGTTTTACTCCTCTTTTGCGTCTAAAAGATCCATAACTTTTTTAATATCCAACTTAAGCGACGGTCCCATGGTAGTAGATATGTATACAGTTTTAAAAAGGGTCCCTTTGGCACCACTGGGCTTGGCCTTGTGGATTGCCTTAAGCACTGCCATTAAGTTTTTAAGCAAGGCGGGTTCTGTAAAAGATGCTTTTCCAAGATTAAGATGGATTACACCGGCTTTATCTGCCTTAAACTCAACTTTACCGGCTTTAAACTCTTTTACGGTTTGGGCAATATCAAAAGTAACGGTCCCTGCTTTGGGATTTGGCATGAGCCCTTTGGTCCCCAAAATCTTACCGAGTTTACCAATCTGCGCCATCATGTCCGGGGTAGCGATTAATACGTCAAAACCAAGAAAACCACCGTTAATCTTGTCAATTAGTTCATTGCTGCCCACTACTTCCGCACCAGCTTGTTCCGCTTCTGTAATTTTTTCACCTTTAGCAATAACTGCAATGATTTTTTTCTTGGTCGTTCCACCAGGCATAACAAGGGTCCCGCGTACAGACCCGCCGGTTTTCTTGAGATCAAACCCAAGCTTGGCTGCCAAATCCACGGACTCGTCAAATTTTGCCCAAACCGATTGCTTGGCCATTTTTACCGCATCTTCTACGCTATAGGAAGCAGCGCGGTCAAGCTTTTGAATTTTTTCTACATATTTTTTACTGCGTTTACGCATGTTTTAATCCTCTACCATAATGCCCATACTCCGGGCAGTACCTTCAATAATCTTCATGGCACCTGGAACATCATTGGCATTTAAATCCTGCATTTTTATTTCCGCAATTTCTTTAACTTTTGCGCGTTTTACAGTCCCAACCTTGTTTTTGCTTGGTTCTGCAGATCCTTTTTCCACTCCTGCCGCTTCCCTAAGCAGTGCTGCTGCAGGAGGAGTTCTTAAGACAAAGCTAAAACTGCGGTCTTTATAAACCGTAATTTCTACCGGGATAATCCCTTTTTTTTCTTTGGTAGCGGCATTGTATTGCTTACAGAATTCCATGATATTTAAGCCGTGCTGACCAAGTGCCGGACCAATGGGAGGTGCGGGATTTGCTTTTGCCGCTTCGATTTGCAATTTTACTTTTGTTACTATTTCTTTTTTTGCCACAATTAAACCTCTCTAACTAAACGATTTCTTGAGTATGCTCAAAATTTACTTCTACCGGCGTATCGCGCCCAAAAATATTGATCAACACTTTTAGCTTCCCTTTATCCGCATTGATTTCGTTTATGGTTCCGGTATAACCCCTAAACGGACCGCTGATAACGCGCAACGTCTCTCCAATTTCAAAGTTAACTTCCAGGTTTTCTTCTTTGACTCCGATTTGCTTGAGCACCCTTTGCATTTCCGCATCCAAAACCGGGGTAGGTTTTATCTTGGTGCCAATAAACTTGGCCACCCCAGGGGTGCTGCGGATAACGTACCAAGACTCGTCGTCCAAAGCCATTTCAATAAAAACATATCCCGCAAACATTTTTTTCTTTTTTTCGATCTTTTGTTTGCCGCGGACCTCTATGATTTCTTCTTCCGGGACCAAGACCTTGAAAATTTTGTGCCCCATGTTCATGTCTTTGATGGCGTGCTCTAAATTGACCTTAACCTTGTCTTCTTGGCCGGAAAAAGTCTGAATTACATACCATTTTCTATCCGCCTTCGTCCCGACATCCGTCGGGACTTCGGCGGACAAATCTTCTTGTGCGACCTGAACAGGATCCTCTGTTTGAGGTGCCTCTGCAGACAGCACATCTTCCATCTTTTCTACTGGAGCCGCTTCTGGAACAGGTAGTTCAGGCTGCGCCTGCTCTTGCACTGGAGATTCTACTGCTTCCGGTGCTGCTTCTTTCGTCTCAGGCAGCGAGACTTCGCTGGGAACCGGGGCCGCTTCGATTGAAGCTGCTTCTGTTACTGGCTGTTCTTCCTGGTTACTTACTGCTTCGTTATTTACTTCTTCAGCAAACATTTGTTTTCCTTTTCACTAAAAAGTCTTTTCCAAATACGTCATCATTCCGGCAAAACAAAAATCAACCCCCATAACAAACAAACCCATTACAATTACTATGATACAAATAATGATCGTAGCCATGGTCACATATTTTCTGTCGGGCCAGACCACTTTTTTTAGCTCTGCCCTGGTCTCTTTTAAGAAACCCTTTATTTTTTCAAAGAACTTGACCGCTTTGCTTTGCGCTTTTTCCATGGTCATTAAACCTAAACCTCTTCCTTCTTTAAAAAGAACATACAGGCCAGACAGGAATCGAACCTGCAACCTGCGGTTTTGGAGACCGCTGCTCTGCCAACTGAGCTACTGGCCTCCGCCTTCGTCCGCCTTCGGCGTGACTTCGGCGGACAAGTCCTCCGAAGCTTTAGCGTAGGAGGACTACTTCTCCTCTTTGTGAGAAGTATGCTTCCTGCACCACTTACAATACTTTTTAATTTTCAAACGTTCTTTGGTAGTCTTCTTGTTTTTCATAGATGTATAGTTAATTCTTTTGCAGGTCTCACAAGCTAAGTCTATAATTTCTCTCATTTTTTATCTCTTTCTAAAGCTAATCGAAGGCACATAAAATGCCCTCCCACCAAAATGTGTGTGTTTTTTGTGGATTCGGCGAAAAAACCGAAAGATTCCGTAGCCTTTTCGCTAAATGGCCAAACGCGTATATTTTACGGAAAATGCTCCCACCTGTCAAGCGGTTTTTGGGGTGATTTTTAGTTTATTTTTCACAGAGCCAAATGCACTAAAGACCCGAAAACACAAAAACACGAAAGGGCAGGTCCCAAACAGTCCCAAAAAAATCGAACTACTCCCAAAAGGAAAACATTCTATTGGAAAAATGCTCTGTCCAAAAATGTTTGGGAATAGTTTGTATGTTCGAGCTTTTTTGGGACAAGCCTTTTGGGGTTTTTGCGTGTACGGGATTTTTGGGTTTTAATTGACAAACACCCGGATGCACTTTATAATCTTTTTAAATCCATGAAAAAGAGATTTACTTGTTCCTCCAAACCCATTCTTGTTTTAACTATACTTATTATATGTATACTAGCTCTGCCTTCTTTGGCAGCCAAACCCCAAGTTAATTTCCCTTATGGGTCAATTTTAATAAGGTATCCTGCCATAGATGATCCCTTTCCTGGCCTTGGCAATAACTATTCATGCTTAGCCAACGACATGAGAACCGCTCTTTGGAATCCCGCTGGACTTACCAAGCTTGGAACTGCTGAACAAGAGCTGACACTTGGCATAAACCAAGGAGGATCTGCTTTTAGTGCCAAGGGGGATTTGCAAGATATTACACAAAACTATAATAACAATAGTGCAGAAGCAACCCTGCTCATTCTTTTTACCGGTGACCCAACCGAAAGTACGGCAGTAACAAGAGAAGCAGTAATCAACGGAAAAGCCCAAAGCCCCACTATTCCTTTTAGTGCTACTGAAGCAATGAGAGTAACAGATTGGCTCTACTTAGGCTTTATGACTAAAGGGGATTTTGCCGCTTCCTCTGTAATGGGAGGATCTCTTCCTATGGTAACCAAATACAATATGGATTTTTCCAATGCAAATTTGGGGACCGGATTCCAAATGGTGGGCGGCAAATTACAATACACCAATGGAGGAGCAACCTATGAAACCAGCCAACCCCTTTGGAATAAATTTGTAACCCAAAATTCCACAGCCAGCGCCACAAGCTATACATATTTAGATAACAGCACGCAGGTACAGAATCCCCTGATCATGACCGCAGCTACACGTTACGGCCCTATTTCGGTTGGACTTAATTTAGTTCCTGTTTCTGCCACCACGACCATAAACAATCATTATAAAACCATTATTTCAGCAGACACCCCGGATGCGGTTCTATATACACCAAAAATTGACACCAGCGATCCTACTCAAATTGTTAAATGGCTACAAGATCCGGACATTTACGGCACAAAAAAAGGATATAACAGCAACACCTTGGACCTGCCTTCCGGAAAAGCTGTAGCTGAAGCTGCATTTAATGGGAGCTATGCAGGAAGTGCGTTAAGAACAGACCTTGGGACCACCATCGACCTGGGAAACAGCGTTACTTTTAGTGCGGTTCTTGAAAACATGAATTCCGCTTCTTTAAAAATGACCGGTTCAGGAATTTCCTCCTATGCAGTAAGCAGGATTAACACCAACGAAGCTTCTCCAACTATAGATGTGACCAAGGATTTTACCTGGTCTCCTTTCTTGGATTCCCCTACTCCTTTTTCTGATTTTAACTATGCACCAGCCAGTGAATTAAATTATAGCCTCCCCCGCCGCATCCGCACAGGGCTGGCCTTTAAATGGCCGTTTCTAATTGCTTTGGATTACGAACAGCAAACTAATAATTTTGACTTCCAGTCTATGGACGGAAGCGGCAATACAGTAACCACCTCCTTTTCAAATATACGCATACTAAGGGTTGGCACAGAATTTCAAGTTCTTATCCTCCCTCTTTATATGAGCCTTGGCACCTCTCTTTTATTTAAACCCTCGGTCTCCGGCGCAAATGCAGCAAGCATTGAAGCATCCTTAAACAGCGCTTATAGCCAATTTCCTGTTCTGCCTGGAAGGATTGATTTAGGGTTGGCTACTAAGGGGTGGGATACTGCTTGGGGACTCAATCTGGGGGTCAATGCACTTTGCTTATTGGATATATTGCAATTTGATACAGTAAACGCGGATGCCTCTGAGACTGCTTATTTAGCAACCTATCTGAAGCAAGGCGATTGGAAGTTTACGCTTGCGGCAAATGTAGACGAAGCTGCCACTGCAGCCACCATCAGCACAAAAAGCATGAACAACAGCGGCAACAGCAATTACAATTTCAACATAGCAGATGTTAAGTGGCGCAGCAGCTTTGCAATCACTTATCATTTCTAACAGGGAGAAGGGAAACAAATGAACGGAAAAACTAAAAAACTTAAAAACCTAAAAACGCATGAACCTATGAACCTAAGAACCTATGAACAAGGTTTTTCAGTTCTTAAGTTTTTAAGTTCATACGTTCTTACGTTCTTTAGTCTAATTGTTTTATTCCTTGGAATTACTGCGGGAGTGAGTTTTGCGGCCCCGATAATAGATTGTGTAGACATAACCAGCATCACCGATAATTCCGTTATCATTACCTTCCGCACCACAAATGAAACCACTACCGCAGAAGTTTTCTGCGGACTGCAAGACTTCCCTGCTACAGCTAATTGGTCTACCAGTGAAGCCAGCAATTATCATTATGCAATTATTACAGGGCTGAACTCAAACTTTGATTATCGCTATCAAATAAAATGCTATGGCACCACAGGAATGTCTTCTACGGGAATAGACTACTTTACAACTTTAAGCCAGCCGACCGGCACCTATTTGTTCAGTTTTGCCATACTTTCTGACATGCAATATGCAGAGGGAGCAAGTGATACTTCCGGAGCAAGAGGAAGGCCTTATAGCAGATGTGCCCAAACCTTGGTTTCTGCAACAACTGAAATTAATGCACATAACCCAAGCTTTACTATGATCCTGGGAGATAACATTGATGCACAATATACAAGCGGGGATCAAGTTACATCCAAAATAAAACCAAAATTAGACGGCTTGACAAAAGCCCCTGACAGCCCGGGTGGATACGCGTATTTCCCAATGCCTGGAAACCATGACAAATTATTCACTTACAGCCCCGGTGACTGGGTTACAAAAAACATTGGCCTGCTCTACCCACCCATGAATGCTGTTTCTCCAACCACCAGTTGTGACGCAAACTACGACTTTGTTTACCACAATTATCATTTTATAGCATTAGACAGCGTTAATTGGGACACCACTAAATCTGGTTCTGTAGACGTAACCTGGCTTGAAAGCAAGCTAACCGGTAATTATTCAACCTTTGAAACTTTTATCTTTCTGCACTATCCTGCTTTAAACGTAAGCCAGGAAGGCGCTGTCATTACACTCCCTTATGATCCTGGTATTCCAGCACAAATCGATAACTACAATGAGTTCCAATCTATTGTAAATACCCATAAAAACCATGTCGCAGGGGTATATATGGGGCACATCCACGACTCACTAAGGGTTATGAAAGATACTGTTCCATATGTACGGGTCCCATCATTGGTTCAATTTCCTCTTGGTTATACGATAGTAAAAGTCTATACCAATGGTTTCATGAATACCTTTTATAAAGTAAAAGCCAACAATATTTCTGAAATAGCCAGAAATTGTATTACTGGTACAGCTTCACTTGATGCTAGTATTTGCCAGCAACTTTGGCTTGGTGCAAATTCTGCACGCAACTTTACCCAGACTTACAGTTACATCAACGGAAGCCTTCCTTCTGTGCAATATACCAATCCTACCAGCGGAGCTACTTCGGTAACAGTAAACCAACCGATCAAAATTAGGTTTACCAAAGCCATGACTACAGACGTTACTTCAAACTGGGTTACCATTCCAGGGATTACATTGAATTTTACCTTAGACCCTACCCATACTTTGTTGACTGCAACCCCTACAACCAATTTATCCCCTAACACTGCCTATACCGTTACCGCTAGTACAGATTGCAAAGACGAAAGAGGAAACGCCATGGCTTCTGCTTATACTTTTACTTTTACCACAACTAGCGAGTCTTTTTCCCCTACCCTAAGCTGTACAACCGAAAGATTAAATTATGATGTTTCTACAGATGACACACCGGTTATTACAGGCATTGCAACTGCAGACCCTACAGGCGTTGCCAGTGTGGAATACAAAATTGATACGGACGGGACTTGGACTTCTGCAACTTCACTCGACGGAATGTTTAACAGTACTACAGAAGCCTTTGTAGTAGCACCAGCTATCGGACTGAATACCGGCAGGCATGAGCTTTACATTCGTGTTTATGATACTGCCGGAAATGTATTTTTAGACCCCTATGTCTTTTATGTTGTAACGAATAAGCCCTGGTTTGAAACAACTATCAATGGCAATGACCCTGAACCCGGAGACCCGATTACAGAAACCCCTTCTATAGAATCCTTTATTGTTGCTGCTAATGGCTTAAATACGGGATCTCTACTGCTTAACTTTGATAATTCCACCGTAATTACAAGCGGTTTTACGATTATACCAATTGATCCGCCGGTAAAATATATGGTCTATTATACTGTAACTTCTGCATTGTCAGATGGAAGCCATGATATAAAACTACTGGCTACAGACCTGAGCGGAAATCCCAATACTTGGGAAGGATGCGCACTCTATGTGCAATCATCAGGAACAGCCAAACTCCAGGGTGCACCGCTCAACTTCCCTAACCCGTTTGCACCAGGCACCACTACCCAAATTGGCTATTCTTTAACCAAAGCCGCAACCATACAACTTTCCATTTACGACCTGATGGGAACCCAATTATTTAAGCGGACTTACTCTGCCGGAACAGAAGGTGGAGACGTTGGGTATAACAAGGTTTCCTGGGACGGAAAAACCGATAGCGGCGTCACCTGCGGTTACGGCATATATATATATGTATTGGTAGCAGACGGTCAATTGATCGGGAGAGGGAAGCTGACGATTCTAGAATAATATGAAACAGTTTAAATTCTTATTAATATTATTACTGTTACTGTTGACTGCAACAAGCATTGCTTTTGCAGAATCAAGCAGTGTTGATCCAAGCAAAATGGTGCTTGGAGCAAGACCGCTGGGCATGGGCCGCGCATTTACAGGACTAGCCAATGATGTGAATGCTGTTTTTATTAACCCTGCCGGACTTACCCAGCTTAAATACCCTGCTTTTTCCGGAACATCAAGAAGGCTTTTCCTGGATGAGACCGTGTATACACAATACATGTTTGCTTTCCCTTCTAGCTGGGGAAGCTTTGGGCTTGGCTATACCGATGCTAATGTCGGTGGATCCTTCCCTACTATAATTGACCCTGCCACAAACCGTTTTACCCTCAACCCCAGCTTGGATGCTATGAGTTATGATAACAATGTAATCACACTCTCTTATGCCAATAAAATACAACACAACATTGCACTTGGAGCAAACCTGAAATATTTCAGCCAATCCTTAAGCGGCGGCGGGAAGAACCTGGCAGGTAGAGGAATGGGGTATGATCTGGGGGCTTTGTACAACCCGTATAAATGGCTGGGAATTGGCGGAACGTACCAAAACTTAGGCGCAAGCATCCAATGGAACAATACCGTAAAAGCAAAAGAAACTATAGGCAGCCAGCTAAAACTTGGACTTGCAGCAAACATCCTGGGGACACCAGAAACATCTCTTTATGCAAACAAAGAACAATCTGTAACCGGGGTTTTTGATATAGACGTACCTATGCAGGGAATGCTGCTCCAAAGCAATTCCATGCTGATGCACCTGGGAGCAGAATGGTCTCCATGGAAAAACATCTCTTTCAGGGGCGGTTTTGACCAGGATTTAGGCGCACCAGGAACCAGCGGAACAAATACCAATCTTTGTCTAGGGATCGGATTTTTTAAAGACGGATTCCAATTTGATTACGCTTATTACCCGGGAAGCGGTGTAGGAGACCGGAACCCTCACTATTTTTCTATCTCTTATGTAGGTATGGCACCACCTCCTCCCCCTAAACTTGTTGTAACGCTTGTTACTCCGGAATCTAAAACCGGCATCAGAACTGTGATCATGCCTGCATTCACGCTCAATGAACCAACCGATAAAACATTGTCGGGAAAAGAGCAAATTGGAATAACCGGATTAGAAAAAGAGATGGTCAAGATTTTCCAATGGAGAACCACCTCAGAAGTGATCAAAGTCACCAAGCTGCCTCCTATGATTTCGGGTGAAGCAAAAGGTACACCGGAAGTTGTTACTGAATTCGTTACCAGGGAAATAGAAACACTGGTATCGCAAAAGCTACGGCCTACAATCGGACTGGTATTCTTTGTGGGAACAGAAGAGGTAACGGCTTTCACAACCGGCAACTTTAGCTATATACAACCCATAGACTTGGGACTTAACCGTATCAGAGTAACTGCAGCAAAGAAGTATATAACAAACTACATGGTCCCAATTACCAGAGAAGCAACTCCTACCGGAGAAACCACAGCAAACCTCTCTGGTGAAAGCATAGCAAAGAGTTCCTCTGTGGAAACCGTTGCTAGTACATCTGCAGAAGGATTGACCGGAAGTTTAGAAGTCACCGGCAGTTTGGAAGTCACAGCTAAAGTTGCCTTACCAACCTTTGAAACTGTAAGCATTATTACCTATGAAGCATTGGCTACAGAAGAAGTAAGGGTGTTTAGATATAAGCCATTTAAAGATGTACCTGAAGATTTCTGGGCACTGGAACCAGTAGCATTTATTTCCAGCTTTGGCATTATTCAAGGATATCCGGACGGTACATTTAAACCGGAAAACGGTATTACCAGGGCAGAACTTACGCTTCTGCTTATGAAAACACAAAACATTGACTGGAGCCTGGTTACTCCTGAATCTAAATTCAAAGACGTACCAGCCAGCCACTGGGCAGCTGCCTACATACAAGAAGCGGCAAAACAAGGTGTGGTTACAGGATATCCAAACGGCAGTTTTGAACCTAAGAAGGTTTTGACCAGAGCAGAAGGAATTACGATCCTTACCCGTTTTGCCCGCATAGAAGAAAACGTAGAGGTTGAGTCAAAACCTTTTGATGATATTGCGGAAACTCACTGGGTTTTAAAACATCTGCAAAAAGCTAAAGCCAAAGGATTGCTAAGGTACATTACAGGAAAACAATTTAATCCAAACATTCCATTCACACGTGCAGAAGCTACTGAAGTGCTTTACCGCTTACAGCCATTCCAGGACAAGGCAACCCTCTTCTGGGAAGAGGGTTTGGATGCGGTAAAACTAACACTGCCAAAGCCGACACAACCACCAGTAGTAAAAGTGGGAGCTAAAAAAGGGGGGAAAAGCAAAGTTGAACCTGTTGTAGCACCTAAAAAAGAAATCCCAAAAGAAGTACCAAAAGCAACTACCCCTACTCCTCCACAAGAAGAAAAACTGCAGGAATACGAACATCCTATTTTTGATTAAAAGCTTAAAACCTCTATTTCTTTTCCGGAAGATACTACCAGGCTCTTTTCATCCAACTGTCTAGCAAATAAAGGATTCGGAACATATGGTCTATGGATAAGCGTTTCCAATGCTTCTACCATGTCTAATAATTTAAGCGGCCGACCTAAACTGCTACGCGGAGCAATAAACCTAAAATCTTCCGGTCCGGTAAGCAAAAAGTTGTCAACCTGGAACCCATCTGCTGCAATTGTAAGCTTGGGCACCCCTACTGCAGAAGCTACGTGAGCAGGCCCTGTTTCAGGAGATACAAAAAACTTACAGCGCCGCATTATTTCTCCCTGCACCAAAACATCTCCGTAAAAAATTTCTACTTGGTCCGGGGTTTCTGTTCTTAGTTCCTCATAAAACTGCTGGTGCACTTGCCATTTGTCTCCGCGTTCTTCCGGAGGTTTTACTCCATCTAAAGTACCGGTAATCAACAAAACCGTTAAACCGTGTTGGATTAAATAGCGTGCTAAATCCATAAATTCTTTGCGTGCCAACATTCCATTAAAAGAATTAAAAGTATTTGCGGTTAAATGCAGTCCTATCGTTTTTTCGGAAGCTAATCTCTTTTCCACAAAAAACCTTGCAGCAGCCTCTACTTCCTGATTTGTAGTCCACAAGACCGGGCAAATCTGGCTATCACCCAAAGAAAAACTTGGGTCTTCCCGGTCAACTCGTACAAGATATTCCACCATTTTTAATGCTGCACGCATAAAAGCAGGTTTAGGAAGCGCTGGTAGATTAATAACATGATTAAAATAAGGATCACGCTCTACAGAAATATCCGGTCCTTCCGATCCTGGATCATTTAAATAGCCATTGGAGCTTTGCTGGCCAACCACCCGACTATCTACGCCAAGAAACTGTAGAGAAGAATACCCCTCTTCTACAACCGTAAAAAGATCGGCAACATGCGCTGCTCCCATTCTGTGGCTACGTGCAAAAGCTTCTCGCTCCCGGTAAAGATGCGGATCCCTTAAGTCTATGGCACCTTCTTTTTCTACCATGTAACGCAGCCAGTGGCGCCACAAACGGTCCGCTTCTGCACTTTGACGAAAGAGCACCACCCGGCCGGGAAAATGCTCCTGCATTTTTCTAAGCATAGGAGCAACATCCATTAAAGAACCAAGTTTGGCAATGGCATTTCCATAGGTAACATGCTCAAAAAAGACCATAATAATCCCTCTAGTTATACATCGACAAAAAAAGAGGGAAATCGCAGTTAAAAAGGAGGTATTTTTTCCTTTAAGGAAGCAATGTTTTTATGATTTTGGATAATAAGATCTGCATTCTTTTTATATGCAGCAGCAGAAGGTTGAGCTTTCATCCTGGCACGTATCTCTTGATCGGTTAAGCCTTTCTTCTTTAAGCGCTTTTTTCTAAGATCCAAGGGAGCCACAACCAGCCATACTTCATCTACCAAAGGGGTCAATCCTATCTTATCTAGGATTGCCGCATTAACAACGATTAAGCTTGCACCTTCTACTTTTGCAGCTTCAATCTGTTCTTTTACATTTTGGACCATTGCAGGATGCATAATCTGGTTTAATTTTTCCAATTGCGACTTATCTTTAAAAACGATCTCCCCAAGTTTTGTCCGGCTAATTGATCCTCCGGTCTTTAGGACTTTGACTCCAAAGAATTGAACAATCTTACGCCAAACTTCCGATTGAGGAGTTAAAAGTTCGTGGCCGACCTCATCAACATCTATGATAAAAGCACCGCGGCGGCGCAATATTTTGGCTACTTCGTTTTTTCCGGAACCGATGGGACCAGTTAAGCCGATTACTTTGGTCATAACTGCTACGTTATAACATACTCGAAGGCCGAAAATCAACGTTGCTGCCACTTGGTTAATTTTTTTATGCACCAGTCTGAAATCTCCCTATAAATATCTCGATAGTATGTAAAAGGGTGGAGAGGAATCCATGAAGCTAGAATTGCCGGTTAAATTAGGTCCGGGCAAAGTTACCATAGAAAGGTTAATTCCCCTTAGGCTTAAGGGTCTTTCCCCCTCTTTGGCAACGCTGCAAGAAGAATTAAGTACCCGTCACAACCAACGTGATCTGGTTTATGGTGCATTGGCATTTTTCGGCCACTCTTTCCAAGGTGCTGAATTAAAAGGCAACCGCGAATTAATCTGCCGCATAGGAGCTCGTTATTTAGATTGTATTAGCCAAAATCCAGAGCTAGAAAAGGTTTTTGTCCGCTATCTCCGAAACTATTTTTTTAGTTTTAGCTATGCTACTCGTCTATCCAATGCTGTTGCCATAATGGTTAATACCTTGCTTGGAAGACCGGTTTTTGACCGCAGAGTTGTTGAGGGAACAGAGAGTCTTGGGATTTTTGATCGCTATAGAGGATACCCAAATGTTACCATTCGTAACGAAGCGCTCTTTGGAAACCCTCGTGTTTTAGGCTTCAGTCCTCATTTATTTCCTAGGGTATCACTTCCCCAAATCGAAGATGGAAGTACCATAAGGGTTCTTGATATAGGCTGTGCTTTCCTTGGCATTTCGGGTTCCCCCACCGCAAGATTTACTAGAGATACCCTGAGGAGTCTACCCGGAAACAGGAATGCTGAGGTTACCGGTATTGATCTTCTTGCTCCTGACCAATTATTCCCGGTCTACGACGGTAAGACCTGTCATCCGGAAAATATTTATGGTTTTGGCGCAGATGGCTTGAGCCAAAAACTGGGAGATGGTATCACTTATGCGAATGCCTTGACCTCGCCTGCCTTTGATATCTCCTCCCCTGATTTTGCCACACCGGAAAAACCATATCATTTTATATTTTGCTCAATGCTAATGCCTTCCCTACTTTCGGTAAATTTTGGCGATGGCAGCCCTTTTCATTGGACACCACAACAAAAACAGTCTCGAGTTGGCACTGTCAACATACTGCTAGATCAAACAGCCACAAGACTAAGAAAACATTTAGATCCTTCTGGGGTACTGTTTTTTGGAAGTACTACGGGTTGTATCCCGGAAAGGGACTGGCAGATCGAAATTTATACAGCAGCTGATCCTCATCCAAGGCTTAGGATACCATTCCCCGACGATCCAAATTTTTATGCCGGAAAAGCATCCGAACTCATTGCGGCAAAGGAAAGCATTGGGATAAAAAGAACCCCAAGTAGAAAAAGGCTCACGCAAGCATTACTTGTAAGCGGCAGCTTTGTTCGGCCGGAAGAAACCGGTTGGTGGGCAAGAACTGTTGCAGCACAAGATGCCTCCGTTAACACTGCAGCTGCCCTGATGAGAACCTTAATCGGACAAGAAACAGAAAAAGTAGAAGCAGAACAGAGAGCCGTCAAAAGTTTTCTTTTAAGCCCAGCTGCTGCAACTTATTATCCCGCCAGAGCAACAGACCATGTTTCTATGGGAGCTAAGGTGAAGGTTGCAGTAGTTATTCCTTGTTTCATAGAAGAAAAAAACATTACTCGTGCTTTAGAGCAACTCACGCTGAAACAAGATTTAAGCTCGGAATGCTACTCTTTATTTATTGTCATTAAAAGAGCACCCGGAGATCATACAGAAGAAAAGGTCAGGGACTTTTTAGAAGCTCATCCCCATTTAAAACCCAGCATAGAAATTGTTTATGAAGATGAATTTCCTGGTACCGGTTGTGTGGGTCATGCCCGGGCAGTTGGCATTGCCCGCGCCTTGGATCGAAGTGAACGCAGGGGGAAATTGCAAATTCACCCCTTATATATCATAAATGCAGATGCCGATACCCTCAGTGCCCCGGAAGATTATTTGTCCTCAATTGTTCAATATTTCGAAGCAAATCCCACAATGCAGGCACTGGCATACTCTAAAAACCTTGATGATGCCCTATTTTCGGAGTGCCGCCAAAGTTTGGGTCTTTTAAACGGCCGTTCTTCCGCTATTCGGGCCGAGGCATATGTACAAGTGGATGGAATCCCCGCAGAAAAAACCAGCGGAGAAGACTTGGCTCTTGGCTTAAGGGTAGTTGCAAGATATGGGGAAGCGGTAGGATACCTTCCCCAGAAAGTGACAAATCCGGGTGGACGTCTTGCTCACGTAATCATAAAAGGGATTGCTTTGGCAGATTCTTATTTTACCGATTTTCATTTGGTGGCTAGCCGGCAAGCAGTAAGAACCTTGGATGATCAAATGGCTGAATTGCTCGGTCCTTCTAAAATTACGGAACAAGATATGAAAAAGATTATGACCAAAGGGATAAATGCAGTGGCATCCCTTATATGGAATCTGCTAAGAACCATCTACGATGAGGAAGCCTCTGCGGTTTTATTGAAAGATAACCTAGTAAAAATAGCCGGAAATGTAGGAATAACAATCGAAATTAGCAACATCGATGATTTAAGGCTTGCTTCATCTCAATTAGGAGAAGAACTTGAGGTAGTTCAGATCGTAGATATTAAAGGATTTTTGGAACAATATAAGATTTTAATGGAAAAATAATATATGCTAATTAGGGATGGCTATTATAAGGCAACTTTAGAAAACCTCCATGCTCGCGGATATCGAGTCTACGGCGGTAATCTGGATATTTGGGACTTGACCGGTTTTTCTACACGATTCAAACAAGTTATTGGAGCATCAGCCTCCCATAGCAAGCGTTTTACCCCCAGAGAAAGAGGANNNTATTGGGCGAAGTGGTGGTAGCACTTAAAACCAAAAACTATGAAAAACAAGAAGTCCCTTTCTCCGAACAAGATAAACAGGACTGGAGTAATAACAGCTTTTATTTTATTGGGGGAGGAGTGATGCAATCCCCGGAAGGAGAAGAAATAAGGCAAGAAGCTACCAGAATAATTGATGAAGAGCTACATGAAGAAGCACCTCAATTAGTAACTTCTAAATACCATTTAAACGCTGGTATTGTAGGTGCAACAAACTTTGTGCCTATGGAAGAGTTAAAAAAGCCCCAAACCCCCTATACACAGGTATTGGTTATTGATCTGGGAGGATTCTTCATGAAAATAGGAATAACTACCGTAGATACCAAAAACGGAGAAATCATCCTAAATGATGACCAAGCCCCAACTTGTGAAATATTACCCACACCTTCTTGGGAAGGGGTAGACACAGAAAAATCCCGGGAACAATTCCTGGAATTAATTTCCCGTACTGCAGCAGATACTATTAGCAAAACCCAAGGGACTTATCCTTCAATGCTCTCTTTTACGTGTATCTGTTCCACTGGCGTAATAGATGAAGATGGCGTTGTGATTGGGACATCCACTTTCCCAGGCTGGAATAAAGGAGATTTTCAATTACACAAAGAAATTGAACAGAGACTAAGAAGCAGGGGAATTCACCAGCGGGTTTTAGTGGTTAATGATGCGGTTGCTGCTGGAGCAGCCAACATTAGGGAAGCCAGAAGCCTTAGTTTAAAACAGTGGGGATATTTGGGACTGGGATCGTCCCTAGGAGGAGCTTTTTTCCTTTCTACGTAGCCAAGCGGATCTTTTCAAGAAAGCTTATCAATGCAGGAGACGCAGAACTGCTGCCGCCTTGAATAATCGTCGGTTTGTCCAAAGAGCTTTCGACGCGGCTGTCTTGGGCCCAAACATCCACCAAAGCCGCACTTCTTCCAATCCAAACATTTTGAAGAAAACAATTATCAAGATAAACACCAGGATAAACAACTACTCTGTCCCCCAACCATACTGTTCCCCGCAAAACCGTATTTATCCCCATAAAGAAATTTGTCTTTCCTCTAAAAGAAGCGAGTTTTCCGGGCAAATTTCGCAAATCCCTAAGATTGTGCTGCCGACAAAATTTGGCTGCTCCACCCGCTAAACTAATCCCCTCCAAAAGCCCACCTAGGAAATCAAACACTTTTTGAGAGGCAAAAATCTGTGTCCCAGGATAAATATTTACGCCATAGATCCTTTCCAGTGTTTCATAATAGGAAAAAGGCATGAGCGTCATCGAATCGGGAGGAGTAAACCCCTCTCCCCTTTTGACAACACTATCTTCCCGCCATCCTAATGGTTGAATTTGTCGACTTTCCTGCATTGTTCGTATAAGCGTCCTGTCATTGTACCCTCTGGTTTCGAAATAATCGGGAGATTCAATCATCTGCACTTTACTCCCCCTGGCAATTGCCGCATTCAAGGATGCGCCATAATGTTCTTCTTCTTCAAAGGGATAGTCCATTAGATCACTGATTTCCAAATATAATTCTCTACTAATTGCCATGATCCCCAAGGGAATATCCATTGGCTGACTTAAATCTGCAATGGCTTCTTCTTCAATAAAACTTGCTACCAAAGAACTATCCGGGGAAGACCTTAAAATCCGGGTGCTACCAGGAGTTGGATTGGGCACTGATATAAATAACACCGAGACATCTGCGGCTGCTGCCTCATGACGGTCTAAAAGCATCCGCCATGTTTCTGCTTTTATAAACGGAACATCCCCGTGGGTAATAACCACCTGCTTTACCTGCGGATTATTAAGCAAAAAGCCTCTTACTCCACTCTGTTTCCCAACTTGCAGGGGCGCTACAACCGTGTGGACCATGGGATAATGTTGGACACAATATGCTCTTGTTTTTTTGGCGATTTCTACGTGGTCAGGATAACCTGCCTCACTATAGAGCGTAATAAAAATCGGATCGCTCCCTACCCCTTGAATACCTTTGATTGCAGAATCGAGTATGGTTTGATCGGGTAAAATCCTCATTAATGGTTTGGGAATAAGGTCCTTACGTAAGCATAGCACTGCATGGGAAGGACTCATTCTTTCCCCTCTCCCTCCACATTTAACAATGTAAACAGTATTAAATGTTTCTTTTCCTACAGCATGTGCTTGTACCATTGTTTTTATCCTCTAAATAATTATCGCCACGCTATAAATAAAATTTCACTTACTAAAACCTATTTTCTTACGACTAATTGCCCGCCATCCGTCTCGATCTGAACCGCCCCGTCCACATCCGTCCGATAAAGCTTAATCCCCTTCTCTTTTAGCTTCTGCAACGTTGATCTATGTGGGTGCCTGAATTTATTGTGACGACCGCAAGAAATAATCGCATAATGAGGGCTGACTGCTTCTAAGAAAGGGGGCGAAGTTGCAGTACGCGAGCCGTGATGCCCTACTTTTAATGCCTGGGATCCAATCATCTCTTGGGAAAAACGAGACAAGACCCTCTCTTCTCCTTCAATTTCCATATCCCCAGTAAAAAGCATGGAGAAGTTTTTATAAAGGAGCTGGAAAGCAATGGAATTGCTGTTTGTATCTGAATTTGTACCAGAAAGGTACGGCTTGGAAGGGTTTAAAAACCTCATTTTTACCCCATTTGCTAAAGTGTAAATCTGCCCACCCTCTACTACTCTATATTTAATTTTATTTTTAGCAACCAAAGCCAAAAAAATGCGGTAAGCGGAAAAATCACAACTCTGTCCGCTATCAAAAACCTCTTCTACCTTAACTTTTTGCATTACTTCCAATAAACCGAGCAGATGGTCCGCATGCGGATGAGTCAAAACTACCACATCCAAACTAGTGATCCCTTTCTTTTTAAGATACGGGATAATAATCTTTTCTCCCTTACCCACATCCCCACCATCTACCAGCATTTTTTCTCCAGTCGGAGCTTCAACTAAGATAGAATCCCCTTGCCCCACGTCTAAAACCGTTATCTTAAGAGCTGGAGAAATTTTTTCAAATGCCTCATGCCAGACAAAACAAGCAAAAATAATAAGAACCAAAACAATAACCCCAAATAATTGATTGCTACAACTAGTTGGAAACCTGCCCCGGTAAACCGGGGCGGTTTCCATGTCATACACTTTTGAGTTATTATGCCTTATTATTTCAACTACAAAGACCAGCCCCAGATAATAAAAAACCAACCAGATAAAATTTGGTGTCGCCAAGACAAAGGTCGCAAACGGTAAAGAAGAAAGTGTAATTACAATCCAATTCAGGATTACAAGCAAAAAGAGGTTGGCATTGTTAATTAAATAAGCCAATGGCAGAAAAAATATCCCTGTTACTGCAGAGACAAAACCTAGAATTAAAAGTACCGATACCCAGGGAAGGATCAGAAAGTTGGTGATCACTCCTACCAGAGAAAACTCGCTGAAATGGAATGCACAAACCGGGGCAGTGGCTAAAACAGGGGAAAGAGAAACAGAAAAAAGGTCACACAAAAAGCGGCGAGGATGTTTATCCTCGCTTTTTAAAAGCTCTGCCAGCACCGGAGAAATGTAAACCAGGCTCCAGGTTGCGGCAAAACTGAGCTGAAAGCCAATATCAAATAAAGTTAAGGGATTAATAACTAGTAATACCAGCGCAGCCAGGGAAAAAGAGGTATAAAACTCTCCTTTTCTTTCAAATAGAAGCGAAAAAATTGCGGCTTGGGACATGAATGCTGCTCGGAGTATTGAAGGACCTCCTCCTACGATCAAGGTACACAGAATATTGGCTGCAGTAGAAAGCAGGGCAATTAACCATACCGGAAGATTGAAAAACTTTCCCAAAGAGACAAAAATACCGATTAAAATCGTGATTTGCATTCCTGAAGCAACCAGAAGATGAGATACCCCTGCTCTCCTGTATGCATCTGACAAGAAAGAAGGAATCTTGGCTGCTTTGGAACCGAGTACAATTCCGGAAAGCAAAGTGTCGTAAGGAGAAGGAAGGGTTTGGGTCGATACATGTACTAAACGCTTTTGCAAATAAAGTGCGGTTTTGGTAAAAGAGAACCCTCCTTTGGCAAAAATTTTTACGCCGTCCTTTTTAACCTGGAACCGGCTGTGGATCCCCTCTCTTTCCAAATAATCGCTATATGAAAAAAGACCGGGGTTTTGTAAGGCTTCCAAAGAAGAAAGAATCCCACTGAGACAAACACTGTCACCGTAAGAGATGAGCACTTCTCCTTTGTAAGTGACTGAGGCTTTGCCGGAAACTCGGAACGCACTCTCATCTGCAACCAGGTGTTTTGCATCAAGGGTAAAGAAGGTCAAATCGCCACTACTTTTTGGTTCATCAACGATCTGGCCAACTATTGTTACGCGTTGGGGAGAAATGAAATGGGAAATGTCCTGGGGAGAGATGAAGTCGCTTCGGAATTGGGTGTAAAACATTCCAAGCAGAACTATCAGCGCCAGTAGCAGATAAAATGCCGGCTGCTTCTTAAATAAAAAATAGAATATGCATAGAAATACTGATACAGATAAAATCAAAGTAAGCCACAGAGGCAAAAGTTTTAAGTTGCCTAGGATTATACCCAAGACATAAGAGATTGTTATAAGAATTAGTGGTGAGACAAAATGTTGTGAGTTGTGGGTTATGAGTTGTGGGGCGGGTTGTGGGTTATGGGTTGTGGGACAAGTTGTGGGTATGGGTTGTGGGTCTATGGACATTCTTTCCAGCTTTCTGCAAGTCTGTATAATTGTTTGCCACTTACATCATAAATACCAATCAACTCCTGGCACAGGGCAACATCAACATAATTAAAATAAACATCCTTGGCACAGCTTAAATGAACAATCATTTCGTTACATTCTCCAATTGCATCATCAAGATACTTCTTCCATTGTTTTTCGTGTTGTTTTTTAGCGTAACCTTCGGCAATCAAAGCAGGAGGAGCTTTGCAAGCTCTCCGCATTTGACCACCTAAATCGAATTTTTCTTCTTTAGGCAATCGAGTAACAATCTTGGTCAAAACCACAATCATTGCCTTGTATAAATTTTGATACACGATTAAATCTAAAAAGCTTCTTACCATATTTTTTCCCTCACCCTCACAACTCACAACTCGCCCCATAACCCAATACTCACAACCCACAACTAATAAATAGAAATAAAATCCTTTACCTGCTCCAGCCTGGCCTTCCCAAACCTCGGTATTTTTAAAAGGTCCTCTGGTTTAGAAAACGGACCGTGGGTTTTGCGATAGTCTATAATCTTTTGCGCAGTAGTAGGACCAATGCCAGACACTGTCTTTAACTGATCCAAGGAAGCAGTATTGAGATTAACCTTCTTTATCCCCTCACTCCCACCCATTATCACTCTCTGACCAACAGGAACAGTAATCTTGTCCCCATCTTTTAGCAAAGAAGCTAAATTGAGATTAGCCAAGTCCGCGCAAGAGGTAATCCCGCCTGCTAAACGGATTAAATCAGCCAAACGTGAACCTTCTTTTACCTTATAAACCCCTTCTTTCCTCACTTCTCCACACAAATAAACCACAATTTGCTTATCTGGAATAGAGACTACTTCCCCCATCCCTTCTTCTTTCAATGGAACCAAATCAATGATCTTTTGCTCAGCAACTGCAGGGAAACATTTTCGGTAAAAAGTAACCCCGCCACCAATTAGGATGACAAAAATGAGGCCTAATATAATAAATTGTTGCTCACGAGTGATTTGCATACAAAAGATATGAGCAATTTGGTTGCCAGGCCAACTCACCCCCTTTTATTCCCCCTCTCTTAATAAGAGAGGGGGAAAGCGAGCAGAGCGAGCAAGGGGGTGAGTTGTATTGTCGTGTTTTTCGTCACATCGTCGAAAAATACGACAGGCTAAAAGGCGAGGATATCATCCTCGCTTTTTAGATTTTATTGTAGACTGCGAGGATATCTTTGGCGTAGTCTAGAGTATGACCCTTGTAGAGTCCGTCGCGGGAAATGGCATTGGGACCTTCGTTGTAAGAACCAATCGCAAGCGGAACCTGCCCTTTTTTTTTTTTTTTTTTATCCAGCAAGTAGCGGAAATATTTTGCTGTTCCCATTACATTTTGATCAATATTAAAAGGATCGTCCACCCCCATACCTTTGGCAGTAGAAGAAAGCATCTGCCCTAGCCCCTTGGCACCGCTTGAAGAAACCACATTTGGATTAAAGCGGGACTCACGGGCAATGAGAGCAGTTAAAAGCCGCGGATTAACATTGGACTGCGCGGAATATTTCATGATTGCAGTAGAAATCGCTTCTGCTTGTTCCGGATCGGGCTTGCGTGCATAACCCAAAATAAAGGTTTTAATCCTCTGTTTAGTATCGTCTACATCCAGGTCAGCAGAATAATCCGGGTTGGGTAAATCCCCCATAGTAGTAAGAACGTCCTCTGCCACAACAATTCCAGTCTCAGCTTTGGAAGGGAATGCAGGTGCAGAACTTGGAGTAGAAGAAGGAGTCCCTCCTAAGGAAGAAAAAATTGCATATAGAAAAAAGACTACTACAACAACAGACGTAGCATCCATGGATTTATTTTAGCATAAAAAATGAAATTTTTGCTTTTTGCATACGATAATAATATGTAATCAATAAAAGACAAAAGGAGCCTAAAAATGAGCCCATCAATACCGGAAAGAGTAGCAAGCCTAAGAACACAAGCAACTGGTGCCCCTACTTTGAAAGCGAGACGCGCTAGTTTTGTTCCTGAAACAAGAGATGGTTTTCCCCATCCAGGTCCCGATGCTGTTTATGTAAACAGATGGAATGAAAGGATAATCCCCAACATCTATTGCATGGCTTTCTTTTTTGAACAGCTAGCTGAAAGCTTGGGTTTAGCGCTATCAACACCTCCTGCAAAAGACATGACTTGGGAACAAAAACATTACATTCAGAAAGAAATCATTGGAGAAGCAGAAACTCACGGGTATGATTATAAAGCAAGAAATACTATAGGCTGTTCGGGTGTTGCCAGAGAAACAGCAGTTATGGGCATGGCTATAGTAGAAGAGATTGTTAAGGCCCTAGGACTCGAAACTGATATTCAGGGAAAAGGCCAGGATTTTCTTCTAGATATAGCTAGTTTTGCTTTTAGAGAGGTAGGAAGAGTCTTAAACTATGACCGGGTACAACTAAATATAGACGCCCAGTATGAAGCAATTGCAAACGATATTATTTATAAAACCTTATTAACTTAAGCCTTAAATACTGCCTCTGCTTGAAACGTAAAAGAAGGCTCCATCCCTTTTTTTACAAACTGTTCCTTGTGCAGCTGGCAATATAAAGAAAAAAGGTCACTGTAGCTTCTGGGGGTAGAATCTTTCATGTCTAATCCAAGCATTGTAACCGCTTCCATGATCTCTTCTTTTTCACCCTCTAATTCTAAGTAGTAGCCAATAAACGGCAAGCGGTCTAAAAGGATGTGAATATTCTTAAAATGATAAACTTCCCTCTCTTTTTCTTTCCCTCCGATTTGGCGGTATCCCATCCTACTGAAGATCTCAATCAATTTATCCGGATCATTGACTTCTACTTCGATCTCTTCCCGGATTTTAAATTGAGAATCTTTTTGCGTAGGACCTTTGAAAGTTAAAAACCCCTTGTCCCTGGTTTTCCTAATCCTGATCATTCCCAGTTTTTTACGCATGGTATTTTCACAGTCAAAAAAGAGGTCTAATTCGTGTTGCTTGCCAGCAAACTCTGTCCCAATTTCCTGGAGTTTTGCGCGGAGATCATCCGGATTACGAAGCCTAAATTTTATTTCGGTCTCATTGGCCATCAATTATCAGATTCCTACTCTGATGACATTACACACTTCTTTGACCACAGAGAGCTTTTTGATCTTAGCAATGGCACGGTTAAGGTTTTTCTCTTTTACAGAGTGAATAATAATTACAATAGTGGCGTTTTTACCTACATTTTCTTTTTGCACTACAGTTTGAATACTTACTTCTTCTCCCGCAAATACACCGGAAATCCCGGAAAGTACCCCGTGACGATCAGCTGCTGTCAAACGTACATAATAACGACTGGAGATTTCCTCCATAGAAGCCAGTTCAATCTTTTTGGAAGGAATGGAAACAGGGAAACCACAGCAATGCTTTGTAATATTAATCACATCTCCAACTACCGCGGAAGCAGTGGGCAAACTCCCCGCTCCTCTGCCATAAAACATCAATTCACCAACTGCATCCCCTTTTACGTAAATAGCGTTAAAAGGACCGTCTACACTGGCTAAAGGATGCACCATGGGAACCAATGTAGGATGGACCCTGACCTCTACTTTTTTGCCTAAGCTCTTAACTACTGCTAAAAGTTTGATCACATAACCAATTTCCGCTGCATAGGAAATATCTTCCTGAGTAATTTTAGAAATCCCTTCCACATAAATCTTCTTAGGATCAACATCTACTCCAAAAGCCACAGAAGCCAAGATTACTGCTTTATATGCAGCATCTAAGCCGTCAATATCCATCTTTGGGTTTGCTTCTGCAAAACCCTTCTCCCTGGCTTGGCGCAGGGCAACTTCAAACTCCACCCCTTCTTCAGTCATTTTGGAAAGGATGTAATTGGTAGTACCATTTACGATCCCATAGACTTCGTTGATTTGATTGGCAGCTAAACATTCCCGAAGGTTCCAAAGGATCGGTATTCCTCCACCCACTGCCCCTTCAAACAAAACCCCCACTCCTTTTTCTTTGGCAGCTTTAAAAATTTCAGCGCCAAACTTTGCAATTAATTCTTTGTTTGAAGTAACCACATGCTTGCCGTTTTTAATCGCCTGGAGAACAAAGTAGCGTGCAGGTCCCACTCCACCGATCGTTTCTATTACCACTGAAATTTCGGGGTCGGAAACTACATCCGTTGCATCTTTGGTTACTAAGCCTTTGTGTAAATCAGTAGGACGGACCTCTGCAATCTTTTTTACTTCGATTTTCCGTCCAGACTTTTCGGCAATAGCATCCTTGTTTTCAGTTAAAACCTTATACACACCGCTGCCTACAGTACCGAAACCTAGAATGCCAACTTTAATGCTATCTTTTTTAGACATACTGCAACTCCTTAACCACCCAAATTTTCTATTAACTTTTTAATCAAAGGGAGATAAACAGAAAACTTAGCATAAGCTTGTTCTGCCATCGCTTGGTTATAAATATGTGAAGTTAAATTCCTGGTATCAATCATTGCCAGCCACTGCGGATCATCGTCTATTATCCCGGCCTGGAAAGCAGCCCTAATCACGTCTCTAGGAAAATAGAGCTCTTCTGCCCCTTTTTCCTTGAGATATGCCTTTATCGTCTTCCAAGCCAACTCAAAAGTAAACTCAAAACGCTGGATAGCTGAATCCCTTATAATGTCATTCTTCTTTTCTCTCATAACCTCTTCAAACCTTGCCAGGGCCTCTTTAAGCTGTTGGAGAATGTTTAAAAATTTACTGTTCATAAAGCACTTCCGTATCCTTTAACGCGATTCCCTTAAAATCATCCGCAACATTGTTAAAGTCAACCACATCTATTTTTTGTAAAATAGGAATATTTGCCAAATCTTCTTTTATGTCCGCCAACAAACTCCAAGGGAGAGAATCTTTGGCATCAATCCCCACATCAATGTCAGACCGATTAGTCGCCTTGCCGTTTGTCCTTGAACCAAATAAAAATATTTTATACCGCGGCCCTGTTATTTTTAGCTTTATTATCTCTACTATCTTTTGTTTAATTTCAGCGGAAATTTCATGCATTATTTTAAATTAATCAAACAAGGAACTGATCGACTGATTTTCGTAGTTACGGCGAATCGCTTCTCCTAAAAGCTCCGCACAAGAGAGGATTTTTAATCCCTTGAACTGTTTTTCTTTTGGAATAGGGACAGAATCCGTAACTACCACTTCTGCAAAACCAACTCTTGTCATTCTCTCAACTGCAGGGCCTGATAACAATCCGTGGGTTGCTACCACATAGATATCTTTGTTACAACCCTGCTCCTTAAGAGCTTTCACTCCGTTGGTCATAGTACCTGCAGTATCGATCATGTCATCAGTTAAAATTACGGTCTTACCTTCTACATCGCCTACTACGTGAGTAACTTCAGATTGATTATGTTCTGCCCTGACTTTATGTAAGATCGCTAGTTTTGCACCTACCCGGTCCGCCAGTTTCTTGGCAACTTTGGCGCGGCCTGTATCCGGTGCTACAACCACTAAATCTTTCAGTCCCTTTTGCTGAATGTAATCCACAAAAATAGGAAGTGCAGTCAAAGTATCCATTGGGATATTAAAGAAACCCTGAATTTGGTCTGAATGAAGGTCAACTGTTACCACCCGGTCGGCACCTGCTGTTTCCAAAAGATTGGCTATAAGCCTTGCAGAAATCGGCTCCCTGGATGCAGCCTTGCGGTCTTGTCTGGCATAGCCAAAGTGAGGAAGAACAACTGTAATAGACTTGGCAGAAGATCTTTTCATGGCATCCATAATGATAAAAAGCTCCATGAGGTCTTCGTTGACCCGGTCAGAGCAAGTCTGGATGATCACTACTGATTGGCCGCGGACGTTTTCATTGACGCGGGCATAGATTTCACCTGAAGCAAAACGAGAAAGCTTAATTTTCCCGGGGGTAAGCCCGAGATGTTTTACTATTTTTTCTCCTAGTTCGGGGTGTGAAGTCCCGGAAAATACACGCAACTCTGAATTAGCCATAATTTAAGCTCCTTCCTGTATTCTTGAGGTAAATATTATAACACAAATTAATCCAACATGGCGCGGACTAGTGTGATCAACCTTTGCAAGCGCGCCTGTTTAACTTCTTCCGCAAGCTGACCAGGCATTTGGGAAGCAGCAGTCTGGGGCCTGGGAGAATAAGCAAACATGTTTACAGAAGTAAACCCTATCTCTTTTACAAAATTTAAGGTGTTTTGGAATTGCTCTTCTGTTTCCCCTGGAAAACCGACCAGGATATCAGTACTAATACGTGCTTTAGGAAGCAATTTTCTGATCGCCTTAACTCGATCACGGAAAAATTCAACTGTGTAACCCCTGTTCATCGCTTTTAGTATTGTATTGTCTCCGGATTGGAGCGGAAGATGAAAATCTTTAATTACATAAGGCAAGTCGTACACTGCTTGGATGATGTCGTCGGAGATGTCGCGGGGATGGGAGGTCATAAAAGATACAAACTCACCCCGCGTTAATTCCGATTTATCCGCTGCTGTTAAACGCCCCTCTCTTAAAAAGAGAGGGGAAAGCTTTTCAATCGCACGAAGTAAATTCGCAAGGCCATATTGGTAAGAGTTAACGTTTTGGCCGAGGAGTATGATAGTTTTTGCGCCCTGCTCTATCTTTTGTTTTATTTCAGCCAAGACTTCATCCATGGGACGGCTAATCTCTCGGCCACGGACATAAGGAACTACGCAGTAGGAACAGAAATTGTTACAGCCGTGCATTATCGTGACGTAACTCACCCCCTCCTCGCTCCGCTCGGTCTCCCCCTCTCTTATTAAGAG
>JAPLLA010000038.1:38866-41189 GCA_026387795.1 Candidatus Saganbacteria bacterium
TAAGAGAGGGGGATGGGGGGTGAGTTGCAAATATTCAATTAAAACATCGGGAGAATTTGGCGGAATAAATAGTTTAACATGCGGAAATTTTTTCTTTAAATTCCGCTCGGGCTCCGGAACCATGCAGCCGCAGATGCCAACAACCAGGTTCGGTTTTTTCTTGGTAAATCTTTTAAGCGAAGATATATAGCCAGCAGCGCGATCCTCTGCATTTTGGCGGACTACACAAGTATTCACAAGGATAATATCTGCCTTGCCCTCTCTTTTGGCGGGGGTTATTCCAAAAGACTTAAAAACTCCAGCAAGCTTTTCTGAATCGGAGTCGTTCATTTGGCAACCGTATGTCTTTATGTAATAACGGCGATTTTTTTCTTTGTTTATCATAAATTTTTGTGTTTTGCGTTTCCGCGCAAATTTTTTCGAAAGGATTATAAAGGGAGGGGGAAATTCGAGTATCAGGAGCCCCTCCGCCGACTGAATTTTTGATTACTATTTTTTTAAAAATCAGTCCCATCAACCGCTTTTTATCAGAGGCATCCAACTCTTGTTTTGCTCCGTCATAAAAAGCCAGAAAGTCTTTTACCCTTTCCAAATAACCTTCCGAATTTTCGCGCTCCAGCAACAATAATTCAATTCCGGCAAGCCTAATTTTAAGCTCTTCTTCTTCTTTTCTCAAGGCTTCATTTTTTTGCTTTAACGTTTCTTCAGACAGAACGTTGCCAAGGTAAAGATCCGCTAATTTTAACTGCTTCTCCCTGTTGCCTTCCAGCACTTTTTTAATGCCGGAAGGGTCGGCATTAAAAAAGCCGGCATTCTCCCGCGTTTCTTTTAAAGTCGCTACAATCCAACGGTTGTCTTTCAGACGATCACTGGCAAGCATAGTCTCAATAATTTTCAGAACTATTGGTTCGACATCCTCGGCTTTAATCCCTTTGCTGTTACAAGGGATATAGTAATAGTGCGGACCGGAACAATTGTACCAAACTTTATGTTTACCGGTACGATGATTGGAAATCACAGACCTTCCATAAAACTTATGGTTGCATTTATCGCAATAAAGAACACCAGTAAACGGATAACATCCATTACTCGTACCTTTTACCGTACCCTTGCATTTACGTATAAGCTGTTGTGCCCTTTCGAAATCTTCTTCTGAAATTATTGAGGCATGCTTGCCTTGGGAAACAATAAACTTTGACGGATCTTGGCGTACGTATCTATATTTCTTCGCGGTTCTTTGGGTTTTATCGTAACAATATTTATTCCAAACAATTTTACCAACATACATGCGGTTCCGCAAAATATTGCAGACAAATTTATGATAAAACTGCTTAGCATTGCGGGTCTTTATACCTTTGCGGTTTAAATATCCGGTAATCTCAACCACGCTTTTACCGGAAAGGCACATTGCAAAAATCAGTTTGACTACTTCCGCTTCAGCCGCGTTTATTTCTAACTTTTTGGCTGGTTTATCGTATGTATAACCAAACGGAGAATATCTGGCCCCGTGCCAATTACCGTTCTGGACACTTTTAACCATGCCTGGAAAAACTCTTTCGGCATGGCGATTTCTCTCAAATTCCGCAAAACTGCCAAGCTGCTGAAACATTAGCTTCCCGGCAGAATTAGTGGTATCAAAAGGTTCTGTTGCAGATTTAAAACCAACTCCGCAGGATTCCAGCTTATCTACTAAATCCAAGAGATCTTTTAAGCTGCGGCTGAAGCGGTCTATTTTGTACACTATAACCAGACTAAACTTATTCTGCGCAGCATCTTTTAAAAGCTTTTGCAGTGCCGGACGATTAACACTCCCTGCACTTATACCTTCGTCACAATAAACACCATGCACCTCATAATTTTGCTGCTTGGAAAAGTTTAAAAGATACTCTCTCTGAACCTCGAGAGAATATCCTTCGCGGACCTGATCTTCGGTGCTTACGCGGGTATAAATTGCAACTTTCATTTTTAAGTCTCCTTTCAATGCGGCACAATTATATGCTCTTGAATAACTGTGTCAATTGTTGAAAAATCCTACGCCCTGTTGATTTTTCGTCACTTATAACAAAGAGAAAAAAGATTTGGGGAGGGGTGTTTACTTTAGAAAAAATTTGCGCGGAAACGCAAAACACAAAAATTTATGATAAACAAAGAAAAAAATCGCCGTTATTACATAAAGACATACGGTTGCCCCTCTGGCATCAGATTTATCATAAGCTAAAAGAGGTCCTAGAATTCATCTATAAAGACACTTTAACCGAAGATTAAGGATTGGTGCGAAACTCCCTGGTAAAGTCGCACCATCCCTCTATATGATAGCTATATA
>JAPLLA010000048.1 GCA_026387795.1 Candidatus Saganbacteria bacterium
ATGAGGAAACAAACAAGAAAACCGTCGGATTTTTCGGCGAGGTGTCGAAAATTGCAACAGAATTTTGGGATTTTACAGTTTATTGCTCGATATTAATTTGTACTTTAAAGGGATCAATTATTATGTATGTACAACAAAGGACAAGTCTTCCAGCCAATATTGAGCAACATCTCCCCCCACAGGGAGCTACTTCAGTGCTCCTGGTCGTACCACGTTATACACGACTTGCCTTACCCCACCATGGAGTACGCTATCTAGCAGCTACACTACAAGACAAAGAACTGCTTAGAAGAATCGCTCAAGGTTCCAGGATCGAAGCATTAAGAGAGGCTGATCCTCCAAATATCCACGTAAGGATTCTTGACCTTAGCGTATCTCCATCTGATTTTGACTTGGACGCTTTTCTTAAGGCTTTTGCCCCATCGCTCATAGGCGTTACTGCAAATTCACATTCAATCGGAGCAGCGTTTAAAATCGCAGGACAGATAAAAGCAAATCCTGCAACTATGCGCACGGTAAAAGTTGTTGGCGGGTACTTGCCATCTGCACTTCCCAATTTTGCACTTAAAGGAGATTTTCAAATTGCGGCTATGGGTTATGGGGAAGAAACTTTGGGCGAACTTGTTTTGGCACTGCATTTTCTTAAGCGAATAGATTTTTATCAATCTTTGGCAAAAATCCCTGGGATATTTTATAGAGAAAGGGGAAATGAGGTTAAGGGTAATGAAAGAAGAACCCCATCGATCCCTCTTGATGATCTCCCCTTTCCACACATCGCAAACCCTCTGCAAATCTTTGGTAATTTTCCGCAGCTCGTAGGCTCAAAACAGGGATTTGTGGTTGGGTCAAGGGGATGTGTTTACAGCTGCAAGTATTGTTGCGGTCCGGCAGTAACCGGAAAACGGGTTTTGCACCGGTCACCAAAAAATATTTTAGCTGAGATTGAGCAACTGTATCAATTGGGAATGCGTTTTATCTTATTTGACGAAGAAGATTTTATGCTCCGTCCTAAGGCTTCAATCACAGAATTGCTGGATGGTTTAGGAAGAATAAAACAACGCGACCCCTCTTTTGGCTGGGGAATGGAAACCCGCGGAGATAAACTTTCAGACGCTTCAATTCATTCACTGGCTGCAGCAGGAATACAGAATATAGCTTTTGGAGTTGAAACTTTGCATGAGGGATTGGCAAGGACATTAAAAGACGATCCAAATCTATCCATTGCAGACCTTCAGCATGCAACCAGGGTTGCCCAGACCGCCGGCATCAATGTTTTCTATAATTTAATGGTAGGCACTCCTGGTTACGGTTGGAGAGAAATCCTGGCAACTGCCATTGCCTTACAAAAACAAGCACCGGATAATGCAACACCCGGAACATTTAAATATTATGCGGGCTCCCCGTTTTATAGTGATCCACTCCAGCCAGCACAACGCGAAAGCATAGAAAGGTCACACTTAACAGTCACTAACCCTGATGAAGAATATCCAATCATTGATACCTCTGAAATGACTGAAGCAGAAATCAGGACAGCTTCAAATGAGCTTGATATGCTCCTTTTTTGTTTGGCCCAGGCAAAATTTCACCCACCAGGCAATAACAACTGGACAACAACTGCTCATGGCATTGTCGATGCATTCAGGATTAATGCCATTTACGATTTACTTCTAAATTCCGGCGGAAAGCCGCAATCAAGAACAAGCTTGTTGAAAAATTTATCTGCAGATATTAGAACTTTCTTAGAAAAAAGATCCAGGGGGAGCAGAGGCTTTTCATCTGAAGAAGTGTCAAGAGACCAACGGTTCGACTTTGGCATGGAGTACTGGCAATATCTGTCCTCACTTTTATCTTTAAGCATGCCCGAAGACGTGACTAACTTACTCGATCAGTTCTTGCAAAGCGTAAATGTAGAAGGAGGCCTATTACTTGCCCAGCTTCCGCTTCAAAAAATGAGAAAATTCATAGTATTCCTTGTTCAATTAGTTTATTTGCCGCTCATGGCACGCAGAAGTCCTTTTATTAAGATTGCCATAGAAAACGAGCACAGGGTATTTGAAGAGGTAAATAGACTTACTAATATAGATGTCCAAGCACTTGCCCCAAAAATAGCTCAATTTATGAGTGGAGCAACTAACTCTCTAGAAGTGCAAGGAATTTTGTTTGAAATAGAGCCTGAAGTAAAAACCCTAAAAATCCGCGCGGCATGAAATTACTCGCCCTAACCATTTGCCACTTTATATCCCTAAATGAACCAAAAGCAGCCCTACTCCAAGTGCAAGCGTAAAAGCAATTGGTATTAAAGAGAAACCGATTGCTACTTTTTGGGATCGTGCCGAATTTACAGAGATTACTGTGAACACACAACTAATTATCAAAACGCAAAGCAGAATTATTTTACCTATCATTATTTCCTCCTCCTTATTCATCTTTTATGCCTGGACTTACTTTTTGAGTTTCCTCTTTTTTGGGGTCTTTGGCAAATAATTTGTTTTGGTAGAAATTCTTTTGCCTGTTTCTTGTTCAAGTTGGTCCCTGGCATCACCCGCAACCTTTCCTCCTCGATAAGCAGCTTTTTTGTTTTCATTAAATCCCTGCGCATCTTTATTCCTGGCAATTTCTGTTGTTGCTGCTTCGCTAAGCATAGAAAAAATAAGCTCTAGGTCATTCATATGATCACGTAAATTTTCCCGCCCTAGCCCCTTAAACCTTTTATATTCAGCAGGAGTCATGCCAAAAGCTGCCTTAGAAATTTCCGATGTTAAAATTGCATAATCCCGTTCTTCCTTTACTCCACGTTTATTCCATTCATCTGTAAGCTCTTCCCGTATAGCAATCCCCCGCATCCTTTTTTCAATCCAAGCATCAGGATATCCCTTTGCTTTATATAAAGCCTTGGTTCTTTTGGTTGCCAGTTCCGGATCTTCAATCTCCTGGATCCTTTCATAACCAACCCTAGCAAGCCAACGCTTAAAGGGTTCTGCTTTAGAGGAAGGAATCGACTGGATAATGCGAAAAACCCCTTCGGTATTAGCACAATTCATTTGTTGGATGCCACCTAAAGTTTTAACTGGAAGGGTACGTACAATTTGTACCCACCCCTTATTTAATTCCGGATCCCTTTGTTTCATTTTCTGGATATATTGCTTTGGATCCGTCGAATCAATTAATGCTAAAACTGCATCTTCTACAACAAACCACCATTCATTCTTATAAATCACCCTTCTAATCTGTTTCCCTCTGAAAATTGCCAAGTGTTTTTCTTCCATTACAAACACTCCTTTCCATTTTTATGGTTTTATTGGACATTATACACCGTTGGTTTTTATTCTCCCACACTAGTTCCTATGAGCAATTTGCCTTCCCACATTTTTAAGGGGAACTATGAGGAAACAAACAAGAAAACCGTCGGATTTTTCGGCGAGGTGTCGAAAATTGCAACATAGTAGCCCCACAGCGTGATAATAAAAATTCTACAAAATGAAATTCCCTGGAAAGAGGACCGATAATAATACATCGAGGTTAAATAATAGGAGGTAAAAACATGGGTAAGATGTGGACAAGCTTGGTTCGATTGCCTGCAGCGGTCAAGACATTAGAGGCCGCAAAAAGAAGCGGCAAAACCGGACCAGAGGTAACGGCAGCAGTGGCTCTAATTGAGAGAATCCGCACGGGCGAGATTCCAGTAACCGAGGGAGCAACTTTTGATGCTGCACGCGCAAGAAGGACTTATGATCGTTTTTTTGCGCTTGCGTCCGGAGCCGTTATTGCCGAAGCCTCTACTGTACCCGCTCCTAAAGCTGATTTGAACACATGGACAGAAAGCTTGTACACAAGAATCCAGAAACAGTTTGATCAAACAGCAGAAAACGATTATTTAAAAACATCCGTCGCAGGATTGGTATCCTCCGCAGACCGAGCTTGCGTGGTCCCTGTCGATTTAGATAAAATAGTTGATTATTATGTAGAGATAGCAATGGAAACACCTTCAAGAACTTTTATCCATTACCGAAACTTCCCCACCCAACTAGAAAAGACATCAAAAGTACTTGATCAAATCCGTGGTCTTAAATCAAGCCAAATCGCTGATTTTATTATTGCGATCGTATCAATTACTTATAAATCTGCCTGTGATCTGGAGGCTCTCAGTGTTACAGTCGCTGCTCTAAAGAACGGCTTAAAGCCTGATGAAATTATAAGACTACTTCAAGCAACAAATATCTCGCTTGGCGCTAATAATTTCATAGCTAGAAAATCCTCACAGTTTATTGCCCTTGAAAGAATAGTTGCGGTACCGGGAAGAACTTTTGCCGAAGCCCTGCAGCAATTAGAAAGAGTTAATACTGCTTTGCAAGAAGATAATGCCAGAGAATCAAGAAAAATGGATGAGGCAGCAGCAGCACGAGACGAAGCATTGAGAAAAAAATAGCCCTAACGGGGATCGAACCCGTAACTCGACCTTGAGAGGGTCGCGTCCTAGCCATTAGACCATAGGGCCACACAAAGTTACTAGATTATAATGGAAAAAGGGAAAGGGAGGCAAACGGTATTATTATTAAAACAACTCTCTCTGCCTGGGTTTAGATGGTGGAGTAACCGGAGGAGGAATTGGCGGCGGTTTAGGAGCTTCGATAACCTGATACTCCAACATCCCTTTTGCTTCCATCCAGGCAATAACGCGCTGATAGAAATCTCGCTCTTCCAGAGTCAACGCTGTTGTAAGTGGAATGGGCATATAATCTGTTACCCACTCCGGATCAGGATTAGGCAGCATAGTATCCATTTGCATCCAACTCCAAAGCCTGGCATAAAAATGGCTCTCCCTAAACGGTTTTATCTCTTCTGCAGCAGTTTTTTCCAGATCACGCAAAGGAGTTAAGTTTACCCACAACAATCTCCTTTCTATAACATGACCCCCTTCTGCCTTCCAATAAATAGTATCATTACCCCGTTTGTTTGCTTCCATAACATATGCTTTTACTGCTGCCAACATGATCATTACCATCCTAACGCTGGTCTCTTTTGCAAAAAGCACTTTTTTAAAATCCAAAGCTGTTACATAATCCGATTTTCGTTCTTTGCGAAGAAGAAAACGGGTATCATCTACTTTGATGCCGCGAATACCGTGCACAATAGTACCAAAAGCCCGGGAAAAAAAGCCTCTTCTCATTTCAAAAAGTTTCATCTGCCTGAAAAAATCCCTAAACTCCTGGCCCTCATAACGGCCAGTTCCAGGAGTTCCCCACTTTATACCTGAAACACTTCTAGTTTTTGGCATAGTATATACTCCTAAACAGAACTTGTTGGGATCCACAAAATATTACTCGCACAACGCACCCCTCCAGCATGACGCTGGCAATCCGCAAAAGGAACCTCTGTAGTTATCACTCTCAAACCCGGATCAAGTAAAGCTCTTTCCGGTTCAGAATCCCTATCCATCAACAAATCAAATTCTCCCCTAGGCAAAGGAACCGCATTACAAGCAAACGCAGGCCGATCAGGCATTAATTTTAAAGAATAGCCGCTCTTTGCAATTACTTGTTCAACAAAACTTTGATTTTGAGCATAAAACCTACTGTGCACTCCTAACTCCCTGGTAGCAGGTGCAGGGAAAAAAACCATATCCACATGTCCATGTTTTGCAAAAACTCTGCGGTCAAAACCAAATCTTTCTAGCCGCGCTGAAGTAAAATCATCTCCCCAAAATGGGTTAACTCCAATTGCGGAAGCAAAACCCAATTTATCATAAGCAACAGCATCTCTTGCTGCTTCAGACTGCATTTGCCTATAAACATCTTTAACCGTTAATCTGCTAGCGCCCAAACTCCTTGCAAATGCAGTTAAAGATTCTGTACTATATTCCCCAATCCCAATCCCATGCACTAGATGTTCTCCCACCAACACAGCCCGCCCTCCTTCCCCAATATTGCTTTTAAATATTTTTGTTCCCAAAGAAAGTTGTCCGCTAAGTTGTTCTAAAATAATTGCCCCGTCTTCATCCGCAAATATCTGCCCCTCAAATTGAGTAAACATATCCCTTGGCCAATCAAAAAGCTGTTTATTCTCCCCGGTAATTCCATTAACACCAATAACCCTTGCTCCTCTTGCCCCAAGCTCTCTTGCACCTTCTTCTGCCATAGGCAACGTATTGACATTACCAGAAGCAGAATGCGGCAAAAGGACCAAAACCTTATATCCAATCTCTAAAAATAGCGATGCTAAACCAAGCCTGCTTTTTACTGTTTCATTAGTTGGAGAACCAAACGCAGCACCAAAATCAAAAAGAAGTTTTGGATCATCAATGTAATATCCGTCATCTTCTCTTCTGAGTCCAGGAAGAGTTTCTTCTCCCCTTGACCATCTTTCTATTCTACGCCTTTGGCCATAACGAACACGTTCATCATCAACCGAATCCTTAAACGGCAAAGAAACTACTGCAACTGGTTCAACCTCCGGCCCATAAGGAAGTGTGGAAAAACAATTAATCACTTCTCTAGGTGAAACTTCGTCTTTCCCGCTCCTGCCTAATTGTTCAAACCTTTCCCTTGCTCCGGCTGGATCAGTTAAATCCTTGGTTGCCCAAGGACGATCCTGCGCATCTTTTAAGCGCTCCCGTGCAGCCTGTTTATTCCTTTCTTCTGCAACAATCCTATACAGATTTGCACGAGTAGCCCTGGCTGCTCCAACCGCAGAGGCAGCTTCGCAAACCCTATCAAGCATTTTTAAAGCGGCATTAGCTTTCACAGTATTTGACCTCTCTTCCTCATCCCCGCACCAACTCTTCATCAGGAGGAGCACTGGTTAATAGGGAGCTGATTCTATCAGCCCTCCTTTTGGCTAGCGGGTCAACCTTATCTGTCAGTACCCCTAACATTGTTCTCGCTCTTTTTCTTTCAGGATAAACCCGATAAGAAGCAATTTCCCGTCGGCCCTCTTGACCCCCTCCAGAAGTACGTTGCTCAATTTGAAATTGTGTACTTTGCAAATAAACTGCCAAACAATCTACAACCGCATCTTGTACCTCCGGATGAGTTAAGAGATACATGCGAATCTGGTCGCGTAAAAGTTGGTCCCTTCCAACCGCATACCTGGCAATTGCCTGTGGAGTCAGATACCCTTTTTCTAAGCTTCTAGCTACGCTGGCAGCAGGTGCAAGCCGCGCTAATGCAGAAAAAAGCCTATTCCCAGTTCTCTTTGCGCCTTCCATTGCGTTTCCCCTCTATTCATTTATCGACCAAAACCTGATAAATTTCACTTTCATATGCTAAAATTAAGCCATGCAAAGAATACTGGTATTGATTTTTCTAGCAGTAGTCGTCTTGTCAGTAGTTTCGGTCTTTATCGGGGGATGCAACCCAACCTCTTCTGTAACCGTCATCCTGACTGCGGGCCACAATACCGACCCAGAATTCTATTACCAAAAAGGGCTGGAGTATTTTGCCAAAAAAGTGGAAGAAAAAACCAAGGGCCAGGTAAAAGTGCAAATTTTTTCCCGCTTTGACATCAACAGCGGCAGCGACGTAAGTAAAGCTTTTCAAGACAACAAGCTGGATATGGCACTCGTAAATTCATCGGACTTAGGCGACATTGTTCCGCAGATAATGGTTTTTGACCTTCCTTATTTAATAAAAAGCCATGCTTCCGCATATAAAATTTTAGACAGTAGTATTGGAGACTACCTGAGCCGCCTGTTTTTGGAAAAAGAGATCAGGAACCTGGCTTATTTTGACAACGGCTTTAAGAACTTATCAAACCAAAAAAAGGCCATTACCCAACCAAAAGATGTTGCCGGACTTACGTTTGGGACCCCAAACAATCCCATTATTAAAATGCTATTTAAACGCTTAAAGGCAAAAACAGCAATCGTCCCATTAAAAGAAATGTATTTTGAAATCAAAAGCAAAAAAATAGACGGCCAGGAAAACTCCGTAGAACTCGCTTACTACTCTCATCTTTTTGACCAGCAACCCTATTTAAGCATGACTAAGCATGCTTACTCTACAGCATTGCTATTGATTAAAGAAAAAACCTTTAAAAAGCTTTCCGATGAACAAAAAGAAGCCATCCTTGAAGCAGCCAAAGAAGCGCAAAGCCAAGAGAGGCTACAAAGCATGCTAACAGAAGAACAAGTACTGACAAAACTAAAAGCCCTATTAAATAACAAGCAAAAGCAAATAATTAAAATCAAAGAACCAAATATAGATGCCTTCAAAAAAGAGCTGCTACCTCTTTATGAAGAATCGTTAGCTCTTATAGGTAGCGGAAACCGCGAAACCGGGAAAAAACTGCTTGATTCAATCCAGCAAAATCAGTAATTTTCTGCCAGGATTTCATAATATGCAGTAGGATGCTTGCATGCAGGGCACACCTCCGGAGCTTCCGCTCCAATATGCACATAACCACAGTTGCGGCAGTGCCACTTTACTTTTGCTTCTCTTTTAAAAACCTTACCCTCTTTTATATTCCGCATTAATTTACTGTATCTTTTTTCATGTTCTGCTTCTACTTCGGCAATTTCAGTGTATTGTTTAGAAATTTCCGGAAATCCCTCTTTTTCGGCTATTTCCGCTGCTTCTTTGTAGAGCTTGGTCCATTCCATATTTTCACCGGCAGCTGCTTCAGCCAAATTTTCCACAGTACTGCCAACCACTCCAGCAGGATAAGAAGCTGTAATTTCCACCTCTCCCCCTTCTAATAAATTAAAGAAACGCTTTGCATGTTCCTTTTCATTCTCGGCAGTCTCCAGGAAAATTGCCGAAATCTGTTCGTATCCCTCCTTTTTTGCTTTTGAGGCAAAATAGGTATAACGATTCCTGGCTTGTGATTCCCCTGCAAATGAAGCCAAAAGATTCTTTTCTGTCTGCGTACCTTTGATACTCTTCCCCATGTTTTATCCCTCCTGCTTCTCAAACTGATCTTTGCCCACCCCGCAAATCGGACAAACCCAATTATCCGGCAGTTTTTCAAACAGCGTACCAGCTAAGACTCCGCTGTCCGGATCTCCGTCTTTGGGATCATATACATAACCGCACACTTTACAAACGTATTTTTGCATTGATACCTCCTCTTTCTGTTCCTTATTCACTGGCTGATAAGTAGGTGCAGTCTTAGGCGAAGTCCCTTTTTTGACTTCATGATAATACGCATAAGTCATAGGCTCATCTTTACTTAAAACTTCTGCTTCCATAATTTTTCCCACAAAAACAGTGTGCGTACCAACTTCTACCTGGCTAATTAATTCTACCTCAAAACAACCAACCGCATTTTCGGTAACAATTGGCGTACCAGTTGCCCCAGTTTTAAATTTAGTCCCATCAAACTTGTTAATATCCCTGCCAGACTTAAACCCAAACTTGCCGATAAAAGTAAGAGGGGTATCTTTGGCAAGAATAGATACAGAAAACTTTTTGCTGGCAGAAATAAAGTCATGGGTCAGGTTGCTTCTGTTGATACTTACTGCAATTGTTGGGGGTTCGGCTGTTACTTGAAACAACGAATTTGCAATCTGGCCGTTTAACTTTCCATCTTTGCTGGAAGAAACAATATAAACCCCATAACTAATTTTAAATAGTGTTTCGGGCTGCATAAATTATCCTTTTGCGCTCCAAAGCCCGTGGAGATTGCAATATTCCCTGGCTGTAACTTCTCCAGATACCGCTAGAGCAAATAATGCTTCTGGTTTATCTCCGGGCTTCAAAAACTGGCGATAAGCTTTCTCATTTACCAAAAGCTCTACCCATTCTATATAATGTTTTTCTTCCATGGGATGCGGGACCGAACCGATTTTAACCAAAACGCCTGCTGACGTTTTTTCGATCACAGGAACATGTTTCTCTTTTGCAGCATCAACTGTGTTTGCTACTTGCAAAACCATGGGTTTTCCGCAGCAAACCAGCTCTCCCCCGCCCACGTGAATAACCTCCACCATGTTCCCGCAGACACTGCACTTGTAAACCTCTAGTCTCTCTTTTACTGACATATTAATTCCTCCTTTACCCCGAGCGAGTCGAGGGGTTACTTAAGCCGTTCTTCGGAAAGATGAAGATGATCGGTTTCTACTTCTACCAAGGCCTCAAAAATTTGTTTCACCCTGGCATTTTGCGACTCGGCTGCTGCCTGCTTATAAAAATTGATCGCCTTGGACTCTCTAGCATGTGAATCCTCCAGGTTCTCTTTATTGCTGACATGACAGGGATCGTTTCCTTTTGGGATCTCCGTTAACCGAAGGATCTTTTTCCAAATCGCAGCGTGCTCTGCTTCTACTTTGCCCAAAGCTTTAAAGAGAAGCTTTCCTTCTGCATCGTCGGTCTTGTTTGCAGCGCAAAAATAAAATGCGGAATTACTAACCTCGACTTGCAGCGCATGTTCTACATTGGCCTTGTCTTTGGCGCTTAAATCAACCCGAAAACTGACTTCTGCGTTTTTGGCAGTTTTAATATATTTTTTATGTGCACCGCAAAAAGGACAATTGTCCGGAGGAGTGTCTCCAATATAAGGATCCCCGCAAATCTCACAACGCCAAAGCTTAACCATTTTTAACACCTTAAACAAACTGGAAACCGAGGCATTCAGCCTTCGGTTTCCAACACTTTCTCTAGCTCTTTTTTGTAGGACACTTGCAGATTTGGTACATTGGGCAATACCCAATTGCACCTGTAATCACAAAAATTACCCCTACCACCACTAAAACTATACCCCACCATCCGAAAATTTTTCCTTGGAGATATAACCCTGCAATCAAAACCGCAACAACCACACGCATGATCCGATCCAAAATAGACATATTGTTAACCATTTTCCCCTCCTTTTAAAAAACAATCTAAAGACCCAATTATTTTACCATCAAATCGCAATTAAATCCCTTACAAAGCATTTTTTAATTCTTTTTCCGTTAAGGCCTTTACTTCTGCTTGCAGCTTAGGGGGAAGACCAGTTAGGTCCACTTTTAAAAACCCTCTAATAATTGCAGAAGTAGCTTCTTCTTCCGATAGTCCCCGAGACATCAGATAAAGGATCTCTTTTTCCGCAATTTTACCTACTGCTGCTTCGTGGGACATTTCCAGGTTAACTTGTTTGGCCTCAAGTTCCGGAACAGCGTAAATATAGGCCTTGGGAGAAAGTACCAGGCCTCGACACTCCAAATGTGCTTTTACGTTTGGCACCTCACCTACCATGTGCCCTCTGGAGTAAATTTTTGATTCGTCTTCTGCTACTACCCTGGCAATACTTTCTGCACTGGTCCCTTCTGCTTTAAGAATGGCCCTAAACCCCGCATCGATCACAGAATTCTTCTTTCCCAAAATCACAGAACTTCCAACTGTACGCGCTCCTTTTCCTATCAAATGCACCGTGGGATAAAGCTGAAGCATTTTTACCGGACGCATACAGATATAGTTATTAATAAAAGTCCCGCCCTCTTCTACGTAAGCTACGCTTCTAGGCCTGGCCTCTACCTCTTCTGCCCAGTTGTGGATCATGGTAAAGGTAATGCTGGCATTTTTTTTGACGAAAAACTCGGAAATCCCAATATGCATGGAACCCTGCGCTTTAGGGCTAACCGTACAACCGGTAATAATATGCAGGTGCGACCCTTCTTCTGCAATAATGATATTATGCACTTTTTGAATAATCCCTTTTTGTTCCATGAATAAACAGGATTGGAGAGGGAAAATTGTTTCTACTCCAGGAAGGGACCGAAAAAAGTATCCTTTTGGGGGGGCATCTTTAACCATTTTAGTATATTCATCTTTATTTGGATCAACTGCTTTCCAATAATATTCTTTTAAACCATCGTACTTCTTAAGCGCAGTTTCTAGGTCCAGCGCTTCGATCCCTTCTTGTTTAGAACGCGAGCAGATCACGGAATTATTGAGCTGAAAAAAAGTACCGGAACGTTCTTTCTCCTGCGGATCGATCCCGGTCAAAGCAGCCCGATCCAGGATTTCCGGGCTTAATTCATTTATATCTTTAATGTTTTCTTCTACCATTACTCATCACGCTTTCTTAGATTACACTTCACGCACTGTTCATAGCCTCTGACCCGGATATCTTCCAAGATATCCAAAGGATTTCCGCTGCAAATAATATTACCGTCATAGAGTATGCAAGCCCTGGCTGCTTTAATAAAATTTAGGATATAGCCTTGATGGGTAATTACAATACCGCTGTGGTTAGAAAGAAAAGCCTCTATCTGCTTTCCAATTAACTCAACATTTTCAATATCCACTCCGGAATCCGGCTCGTCAAACATAACAAACTCAGGCTTTTGCGCCAAAATCTGCAGGAGTTCCGCTCTTTTTGCTTCTCCCCCGGAAAAATTCAGGTTCACATCACGGTCCAAAAACCCTTCCATGTTTAAAAGCTTGGCGATAGTTGCGGTTTCTTCGACAGAAATATCTTTGCGGCAAACTTGGAGCATTTCACTAAGCTTAATCCCGCGAATCGCAGGAGGGTTTTGGAAAGCAAGCCCCATCCCCAATTTCACTCTTTCATGCATTGGCAGATTGGTAATATCCTGCCCCTTAAAAATAATCTTGCCCGACTTTGGTTTATAATTGGGAAAACCCATTAAAGTATAAAGAAGCGTGCTCTTACCTGAGCCATTGGGCCCCAAAAGCACGGTTTTTTCCCCTTCGTGAACTACCAGGTTCAACCCCTTAAGAAGCTGCTTACCTTCTACTTCCAACCAAAGATTTTCTATTTTTAATATTTCCATAAATGACCTTAATCCCTGTTTCCCTGATCTTCTCTCTGGATTATGATTTTCCCGGATCTCTCAGGATTTTTATATCCGTGAAATCCTGTGACAATCCAATATCCAGTGATAAGATCCAGCGATCATGTGATTATGAAATCCCAGAAAACTACAAGCTACCCCTCAATGCCAATATTCCAATTATAACAACAAAAATCCCGCTGATCACCTTAATCGCATGCATATATTTGCTGAGACCCTTAAAATAAACCAGCGCGGAATTCAAAAACAACGCTGTTAACAAGAAAGGAAGTCCCAGTCCCAAAGAATATGCAGCTAAAAGGATAATCCCTGCTAAAACGGTTTTTTCAACGCTTGCCATCACTAAAATCGAACCCAGTATCGGTCCGACACAAGGGACCCAAGCTGCAGCAAAAGTTATTCCGACTAAAAATGAACCCAGGTATCCTGCTGGCTTGTTGTCTAAACGCATTTTGGCTTCAACATTTAAAAATGGCAATTTCAATATGTCCATAATGTATAAACCCAAAAGAATGAGTACAATCCCTCCTAAAATGCGGATAATTTCACGAAAGCCAAAAACAAACTGGCCGATTAAGGTGACCGCGGCACCAAGGGAAACGAAAATCAAAGAAAAACCCAAAACAAAAAACAGGGAATGTATTATTGTTTGTTTGCGGACTTGGATGGCATTTGACCTTTCCGAAAAATCCTTAAAAGTAATTCCTGCTGCATACAAAATGTAAGAAGGGATCAAAGGAAGCACGCAAGGAGAAAAGAAGGTCAAAACCCCTGCTCCAAACGCTAAAAACAGAGAAAAAAAATTCATTACTATTCCCCTATTAAATCAAGAAAACCGTTTAATGTTTTTTTGTCCGCCCAATCGCGGCCACCAACAATTTTAGCAGCTATTTCGCCTTTTTTATTAATGATAAAGGTGGTTGGATACGCCATTACATGATAAAGATTGCCTGCCTTGGCAGAAGGATCCAAAAGGACCTTAAAAGTATACCCATTTTCTTCTAAAAAAGGTGAAACTGCCTGTTTGCCGTCCCGATCCATGGCAACTGCCAAGATCGCAAAATTTTTATCCTTAAAATTATCATGCAATGCCTGCATAGAAGGCATTTCCCTGCGGCAAGGCGGGCACCAGCTCGCCCAAAAATTCAAAAACACCACTTTCCCCTTATAATCAGACAAATGCACTACTTTGCCGCTCAAATCCGGAAGAGTAAAATCAGCAGCTTTTAATTTTGTCCCTTCTGGATTCATGGTAACGCTCTTATCACCCATGCCAAAAGCAGGCAAACAAAAAGCGATTAAAATTAGCACCAAACCAATTAATCGTTTCATCAAAAATCCTTTAGCTCTTCTAATCTTTAGTCTAATTTTACCCTATGTCGATCCTGTAATTCACCCTTTTTCCCTTTGTTCCAACCTGAAACCCTGGAAAAATATCCGGTAATACGGGTAATATGCTCCACATTCTTTCCGCCAACCAATAGCTTTTCCAATTGTGGAACTGTAAGACTGGGTAGCGCCTTGGGCTCAATCTTTAACTTTTCTTCAGCCTGAAAATATTTAGGATGCCGCAGTAAAAGATTCCCCTCTTCATCCATCATCCACTCCACATCCAAGTTCTTTTCCAAAAACAAATCCAATTCTTCTGGCGTCATTTTCTTCACATCCTTTCTTTCAGCTAATTACAAAATACTTGAGTTGGAAACCGGAGGCTAAATGCCTCGGTTTCCAAAACGAATCATTCGGAAACCGCGACATTCAGTCGCAGGTTTCCGACACAAGTTCTGCAATAGTTGTTTTTGAAAGCATATTGTCCATTTTCTTATAAAGGCCCAGCAAACAAGTGCGGAATTTGCATTTTTTATTAAAACGACATATGTCAGCAGATAACAAACACTCGCTCAGGACTAAAGGCCCTTCTACTGCATCAATAACACTTCTAATTTTAATTTTTTTAGGGTCTTTTGCCAGCCTAATTCCCCCACCTTTTCCTTTTTTAGTAACAAGGATTCCGCCTTTAACCAGTTTTTGTACGATTTTTGCCACGTGGTTAAAAGGAACCTCTATTTTCTTGGCCATCTGTTTGCTGCTGCCTGCACAATCACCCGCTGCCAGGCAGACTAAAAGACGGATTGCATAATGGGAAGCTTGCGTGATTTTCATAATAGGTATTGATTGTACCTATTTAAGGCTGGGCTGTCAAGCCATTTTTCTTTCCAAGACGCAAAGCGATTCAATGTGGGGAGTACGGGGGAAAAAATTGTACAAATTAAAGCAGCTGATCTCATATGCAGGAAGCAACTCTTTAATGTCCCGAGCTTGGGTAGAAACGTTGCAGGAAAGATAGATAATACGCACTGGCCTTTGTTCCAAAATCCTTTTTACAATCTTGGGATTAAGTCCAGGCCGCGGTGGATCAAAAATAACAATTTTATCCCTGCCAATAGCACTGGTCATTTTCTCTGCTTCAGAAGCTAGGGCCGTACAATTGGTAATTCCATTGGTCATAATGTTTTGCTTGGCATATTGGATTGCTTCAGGGTTGCTGTCTATTAACTGGATATTCTTGGCCAAGTCGGCTAACGGGAGACCGATTGCCCCCACCCCGCTAAAATAATCCACCACCTCCCTAGCAGGATCCATAAAACCGGCAATGTCCTCAAGTGCTTTTTCAAAAACTGGTACATGCACCTGGAAAAAACTAAGCAAACCAAAAGAAAGTTTTTTTCCGCGCAAAGTAATATCCAAACAATCGTTTCCGCTAGTATGCACTGCTCTTCCTATAACAGCTGCAGGGCTTTTGGGATTGGAAAAATAAACATGAAAACCCTTGAGAGTAGTATCAAGCGAAGGGTAATCAGAAAAAAGAAAATCGTCCCGCATAAAAAGACCGGCAATTACTTCTCCTGCCATGTCTCCTCTTAAAACCAGCATTTTAAGTATTTGGCAAGAAACCTGCTGTTTTTTTAGCCAAGCCAGGATTTTTTCTGCTGCTGCGTTGATGCCCGGTCCTGCTAACTGACACCCTTTGAGAGGGATCAATCCGTGGCCGCCACGGCTAAAGAAAGCCAGTGAAAGCTCCCCAGACGCATCTTCGGTAAAGCTATATTCCATCTTGTTGCGGTAACCGTACATTTGAGGGGAAAAATAGATTGTAAGGTCTGCATCCTTTGCCAGCACTCCCGCTCTGATCAGATTTTCCAAGGAGATTTCTTTTTTCCAGCGGTTTTCCTCTTCAAACGTCATAATCTGCCAGGGACTGCAAGATAGAAAGTGATCTTCTTCCGGAACTAAGCGATAAGGAGAAGGTTTTAAGATTGTAGTAGCAATACCTTCAAGATGGTCTTTCTTGTTTTTGGTGATTTGTATCTCAACTTCTTCCCCGGGCAGCGCATTCCACACCATCGCTGCTTTGTCCTCTATCCTTCCCAAAGCTTGCCCGCCAAAGATCAGTTTTTCGATTTCAACTTTCATATAAGGGGATTATAACACACAAAAAACAATGCAAGAAACTTAGCCTAAAATCCGATAATATTATGTATAATATATTAGGAAACTAATTTAAGAAGGAGCTTTTTATGAATGACTTATCTCTGCACGGATTGTGGGCTGCTTTGAGAAGAGGTTTAGGCAGAGCCGCGCATACCTATAAAGGACCAGACCCTGCAATCTACACCTCAAGGAAACAATGCTTAACTGCTTTTGATATGTTCTATAAAAGAGCAATCCCCATCCAACCCGGGACAAGAATCCTTAGGGAAGAAGGAAATGGAGAAAAAGCAGTAAAAGTTAGTGTTGCTGAATTAGAAGCACATCCTTTATTACTAGAAATGGGCTTGGAGCGCAATAGTTATCACCTAGGATTATATATTGCAGATAAAGGCGGGAGAAAGGTAGTAGTAGTTAGCAATAGTTCTGGGGCCAGGATAAAAGATATGCCAGGCCCGGATTTATATGTTATAGAGCCAGGAAAATATTTAAGTGTTGGGAGAGGTAGAGATTCAGATCTAAAGACCGACCCTGCAATAAACGCAGTTAGCGGACACCATTTAACTGTCATTTTCCACGAAGACTCTGAAAACGTTTACATTGTTGATTCTTCAAGAAATGGCACTGTTCCTGTTCCCCTTACACCAGAAACACCCTATCGGCAAGAACATCCTGACCAGGTTCCTTTAAAAATCACCCCGTCTATGCTATAAAACCCCAATACCAAAACACAGTTTTGATTATGCAGCTATAAATTGCTAAAATGGTTTTATGCTGAAGCTTAGGAAAGCTGAAGAAAAAGATAAAAAGATACTTTTGAAACTACTGACAGAGGAATTTGATTTCTATTATGATGGCATGCCGCTAAAAGACTTTTATCTAATCAACCAAGAGAACGAAACCGTCGGCACCATCCAGCTGGAAGAACACCCGGATTACTATTTCCTCACTTCTTTAGGTGTTAAAGAATCTTATCGCAAACAAGGTATCGCTTCTTTTGCAATGAATGAGGTGCTAAAGGGAAAGAACAAGTCAATTTACCTGGAAACCTTAATACCAAATTTCTTCAAGCAGTTTGGGTTCAAGGTTGTACCCTGCCCCTCCTTCCTTCTACCCAAGGACCCGATCCGCTGCGAAGATTGCTTTCCTGATAAATGTGTCTGCATGGTAAAATAACCCCATGTTACCCAACTACCAAACCCTAAAAAAACTCGAAATCGACGACCAAAAGCTCTTCCAAAAAGCGGCAGATAGCTATAACCCAAAGATCTGCGAACTGGCTTTTGCCAACCTGATCGTATGGCAGAACTTTGACCGTCCGGAATACACTTTTATCAACAACAATCTCTGCGTGCTCATTAACCCCTTAAATGAGTCCCCTTTCTTTTTAGAACCACTTGGAAAAAATAAACTAAAAGAAACCATAGAAACATGTTTCAACCATTGCAACAAACTATCCCGGCTTTCCGAAGACTTCCTTTTCCAGCTTGACCAGGAAAAATACAAAATCAACTGCCTGCGCAGCCATTCAGACTACGTTTACGAAACCAAAGCACTGGCAGAGCTCAAAGGAAAAAAATTTGACGGCAAAAGAAATCATATTAAAAGGTTCCAAAAACAATTCCCTGATTACGAGTTTATCCCATTAAAAGCTGAGCACAAAGACGCGGCACTGGAACTATTTGCGGAATGGTTCAAGGTGCGACAAGAATCGAGGTTTTTCCCGAAATTGGCTGAAGTAGCTCAAAAAAAAGCATTGGATAACGCTTTTGCCAATTTCGATCATTTACTACTCAAGGGGTGCGCTCTACTGATCAACAAAAAGCTTAAGGGGTTCATCATTGGAAGCCGCTTGAACACGGAGACTTATTCTCTCCATTTTCAATATACAGACCCTCAGTTACACGGCATCTCCCAGGCACTGCTTTGGGAAGCTTGCAACAAAACCTTTCAAGATAGTAAATATGTAAATCTGGAGCAGGATTTGGGAATTCCTGGGCTTAGGACGGCAAAACTGTCGTATCATCCGCATCATTTGGAAAGAAAGTTTGAGATCAGTCCGCTGTATTAGCAAAAAAAGGCTACTAATGACAAAGTTTTATTATCCGGGGATCACTCTTATCGGAAGTCACAAATAAACCTATTCTATTCCCTTTTAACGAAAAAGCATTTAACACTTCAGATCCCTCTTCAAACTTAATGCTGTATACTGGTTCTCCATCCATATTTGTTTCATGATAGACACCATATAATCCGGATTCATCACCATAATGGCCATACAACCAAAAGCCCCCACCTTCGTTTCCTTCTATTTTTTTTCCTCTTACTGAACCATAGATACCAATGGCTTCAGTTTCCTTTTCCCAGGTAACTGCTCCATGTTCACCCTCCATCCTAATCACCCAACCATACTTAGCATCTTCCTTATCTTTGGTTCCCAACATATAGAATTCCCCTTCCCCACCCCTCTCCAATCCCCATATTGTGCCTTTTCCAACATCATCATATGTTTTTGCCCATATTTCTCCTCCACCAGGCGCTCTTTTTGTCCACCAAGGAAAACCATTAATATTCCCACCAACAATAGGCGCCCCTTTATCTAATTCCAAGAGTGATCTCCCAAATGTTTGCTCTGGTGAATAATCAACACTTTCATCCCATTCAAGGTTTCCAAAAGAATCCGTTTTTATAACCCACGCAGAAGAAAGCCCTTTGCCTTTTGCAACGTTACCAGTACCCACCAATAAAAAACCGCCATTTTTTGATAAAGAGACCCCTGAAATTTCCGGGTTATTTTTCTTTACATCTAAATATTGTTGGTCCCAAACAATATTGCCATCATCATCATATCCTGTTAATCTAGCCGCAGTTGCATATTGACCTTTTATGAAAAAACGGCCTGCAAGAGCAAATCCTCCGGGAGCACGCGTATAAGCCGTGTATTCGTCCCCATCAGCATCTTCTTTGGTGGTATCTATTGTTGAAAGTACTTCTCCCTGATCGCCTACCACTGCAATTGCAGAAGTAGATGATCCCACCGCAGAAGAACCAAATGCCAAAAGAAAATGGTCCTTATTTAATTTTGCTGCCAAAGTTATTTTCCCCTCTATGCCTATTGGGAAATTTTCCAGCTCATCCGTTTGACCATCACAATCATTATCTTTTCCATCACAGCTCTCTTCTTCGGGAATACACAATAAAGGGCTTTCAAGCTCTTTTTCTGTATCTATTGGCGGACTTACCTCCACTCCTCCCACTTCGGTGCTTTCCACATCCCACAAAAAGGAAGGCAGCTCTCCTGTTTTTAAATCTTCACCTACTGCATCTTTAACCGCTGATTCGGTCACGTCAAAATTTTGAGCATCATTTAAGCCCTTCCCTTTACTAGAACTATTAGAACATCCTAATCCAAGCAACAGACTAAATGCCCCTACTACCAAAAACATCAAAACATTCAAAGCTCTCAACGAATAAAAACATCGGGAATGCACCATAGCTGTAGCCATCCTATCAGCAACTCCCCCTACCCTTGGAGCAACATCACGCATCATTATCATTCCCATCCTTTTAAAAACCCTTTACTATAAATTAAAAGCTCCAAACAATTGAAAGCTCTCCTATTTATATATCGAACATTTTTAGGCAAAATCGCATCCCATAGGCAGCAGCTTACGGCGAAGAGGAAGTTTGAGATCAGCCCGCTTTAAGTTTTAAAATAAGCCTCGACAAATTCCGACACCTCCCTACCTAATCAGCCACCATCCTACAGGTTTAATTTCTCAAATTGTCTCACCAATTGCACTATCCCTGATAGAACAAAATTAGTGCGCCCATAGATCCGGGTAATAAGAGATAAGGCCATTGGTGAGAAATTTGAGTTTTTCTAGCAAGCACTGGAGTCGCTAATTAACTTGAAGGCTTAAGCAAAAAAACCACGGTTAATAGAATAAAAATTATTGTCAATCACAAAACCTGTTATATAATTGCAAAGTGCGAAAAAAAATAATTTTCACCACCATTTTAATCATTGGCCTCTGGGCCTCTCAAGCTTTTGCACAGTTTGACACATCTGAACAAAATTCTTTAACAGAGAGAATAAATGATTTACTGGAACCGTATGGCAGAAAAGTAGGCTTCACTTTTATCGATCTTAAAAGCGGCTGGGAATTATCTTATAATGGCTCTTTAGAATTCCCTGCAGCCTCGGTTGCCAAAGTACCGGTAATGGCAGCTACCTACCACCTGGCAGAAATCGGACAAGTAAACCTTTCTCAAAGAGTACTAGTAACCAATCAAGATAAACTGGGCGGATCAGGGATACTGCAATGGCTGCGTGGAAGCAGATATTATTCGCTTAAAAACTTAGTACAACTCATGATTACCCAGTCAGACAATACTGCTACCAGGCTGGTAGTAAACCACTTAAGCATGGAAGCTATTAATGCTTATTTAAAAAAGATCGGGTTAACCAAAACTAAAATCAATGATCCAACCATGCTGGTAGAGCCTCCAAGGACAAAAAACAATAGAACCACTCCCCAAGAAATGGCAAAACTAGTGATCAAAATACAGAGCAGCGACGGGTTCCTACCCTCTTCCTCTAAAGAGATGCTTTATTTCATGAAAACACAGCGCTACCACTGGGGCATTTGGGGAGGCCTGCCGCCAGGCATCTACGTGGCCAACAAAACCGGGAACTTGGATGGAATATTAAACGATGTAGGAATCGTATACACAAACTCAGGCAATTATGCAATTTCTGTTTTCACCTGGGGATTCAAAAAACAAAGAGATGCCAGAAAGATCGTCAACGAACTATCCAAAGCTTGTTTTGAGGAATATACAGGGATAAAAGTACCGGTTAAAGCAAAAAAAAAGGTCATTGCAAAGAAAAAGCAGAAAAAAAAGAGCTACTATAAAAAATCCAGACTAAGAAGAAAACACTGATTTAAACTGTTCTTCCGTAATAAATCCGTAATCCCTAAGCAGGATCAACTTTTGCTCATAACGAGGATCATATTGCTTTGATTTGTGGTCCAAAAGAGGAGCAAAAAACCGCGGATCCTTTACCACCTGCTCAACAAAAGTAGCAACATCTTCTCCAAACTCTTTGCAGCCATAAGCTCTAACACAACCATATTTAGGTTCGCCGTCTGTCCCACTTTCTTTCCAGGTATAAGCAGGAAAACCCTTGTCCGGATATCTTACATGTTTTTCTCCATAAACTTCTCCAGCTGCTTCCGTCCATTTTTTCTCAAAATCGCTGCCGCTATCGCGAAGATCAAATATTAATAAATGCGCTACTTCATGACAAAATGCAGGCAAAGACAATCCCGGCTTTTTGAGGTTAACGGAACGTTCCGAATAAAGAGCATATGCACCTACAATATCAGAATCTTTTTTTACCTTTTCAGCAAACCAATCCTCTGAAGGAAATCCCATGGCTTTAATGCTTTTGCGAGCTTGGGGAGATAATACATTCAGATAATCAATCGCGTTCTTTATATTAGAAGAATCATTAACAAAACCCCAATTGTGGTTTGTTACAGGTATCCCAAACTTTCCAAGAATTCCTCCTGGATAATACTCTTGGATATTTTCCGAGAGTGATGCAGTAATTTTAAAAGGAGGGAATTCGCTGCTTGCAGATCCAACGCTTGTTTGCTGGTCACCGTTTAAAAAACCGGCTTGGCCATAATTATTTAAGATTAAACGATACCCTTTCTTAACTAAGCTGTAACCATCTTTAACTTTCAATGGGAGCACGGACTGGTTTTGCGCATCAAGCACCATAACATCAAGCGGAGTACCAGATGACCAATAAGTAAGAGGCCTTCTCTCCCATTCTTTTTGATAGCGCTTTCCTGACTCTCCAATTAATTCTATGGCCACTTCCCCACGATGAGTAATGTTTGCTTCTATCCAACCATTTCTTATTATTGCAGTTCCATTTTCACCTTTGACCATAAGCTTGGGGATCAGGTCCTGACTGGTTCTATCAACAACAGTAACAACTGCCTGTCCGTAAAGCTCAATTTCCACATCATCATGCTTTTCTATTGTCACAAAAGGATTGTTGGCCACAAACGAAGCTACAAGTTGTCCTGCCTTAGCACCACCAATTATCAGTTGTTTACCCAATACATTTAAGGAGAGATAAGCTCCGGAATTGGGATGTTCCTTGCCGTCAAAGAACAATAAAACATCTTCTTCTCTCTCTCCCATAGGAACCCGATCACTAATTTTTACTCCGCTTATAACTGCTTTTTCTCCTTTTGCCACATACCATTTTCCATCCTTAAAACTAATTGTCCCTTCATCCAAAACCACACCATTTGAAAGTTTCAACCCTTTTCCTGCTATTTTTAAAACCCCGTCTTTTAATTCTATTTGTGCAGAGCCCAATTTTTCCGCAAAGATTTTTTCTTGCCCGGGTGTAAAAGGAACCCCGTTTTCACGCATAAACATCAACGCAGTCAATGTTTTTCCAAGTATTATTGGGTCATTAGAAGAAAGCAATTCCAAAAGAGGCTGTATCAATTTGGCACTGCAATTTCCGGCTTGTAAGATCTCATCAAGGGCAACTTCCACTGCCTTCGGATCAGATGCCCTCAACTGGCCAACACAATCATCAGGAGATGAAACTTCCTCCCCCATAATATCATCGCCAGTCAAAGGCCTGCATTGGGCAATAAACGTATAGTTATTTAAAGTTACTGCTGGAGGTGCCATTATGTATATCTATCGGGTTTTTATGCTCAAAACTTGCATATTAAGGCTATTCGAATTCTACTCATGCTGGTGAAACAGCTTAATCAAGACCAGTTTTTGGGAGCGGGATAACTTTTTTATTTGCGCTTCCCTTTTTGCAGCAAGAGAGCGTGTAGCATAAACCTCATAATAGCGGATTTTCTTGGCGGGGTTATAGCTTGTATAATGTCCACCTTTACCGGATTGATGCTGCTTAAACCTTCTCTCCAAATCACTCGTAATCCCAGTATAAAGGGCTTTGTTGGAGCATTCTATAATGTATACGTAATATGGCATAGGGGAATTATATAATACATGGGTGCAAGAAGCATTTATAAGTCAGTTTATCTTTCTAAAATAGCCCTGATCATTCGATCGTATAGCCGGCCGACCCAATTGGTACTCCCCTCTTTGGACTGGCAGACCACTAACTCCACCTTTGCCTTATCCAGATACTCCGTTGCCTGCGTACATAGCCCAAAATCCTGATCTACGTCTATACACGCGAGGTTTTTAATAAACATTGCGGTCCTTACCGCGTTATTCTCTACTGTACAACTCATATAAACCCTCCTATTCTTTTCTTAACCCTTACATATATATATCGGCATTCTTTGTGGAAATTTCAATTTGGGATAGAAATTATGCCTGCGCTTTATCTTTTGCCAGGAAAGAAAAGAGCATTGCGGTCAGCGCTAGAACAATGCCAAAGATAAACGCACCGCGGAAGGCTGCCTCCATAAGTGCAGGATACTGATGAGCTTCGCTGAGCATGATGTTCATTTCAGCAATATTAAAGATAACCACATATGACATCACCAGCATGTAGAGCGCAATACCAAGGGAGGAACCTGCGTTCAAAGCAATCTTGTAGACCCCCGAGGCAACCCCTTGTTTATCTGCCGGAGCATTTTGCATTACCAGGCTGTTATTGGGGGCAATAAATAAACCCATGCCTGTCCCCAATAAAATCAAACCAAGCAGGATAGGAAAAAAACCTGATGATGCGTTTAAAAAAGAAAATATTATAAAAGAAAAAGCGGCAATGCCCATTCCTGCCATACAAAGCTTACGGGAGCCTAGCCAGTCTGAAAGAGTGCCGGAAATCGGGGCGATAAGCATCATCATGATCGACGGGATCATTAAAATTAGGCCCATATGTAAAGCTGGGATTTGTCTCAACATATGGAGATAGAAAGGAAAAATAAAACCAATCCCGATATGCATCGCCAAGGCAGTTAGGGTGGCCAGCGACGCAAAGGTAAAATTAAGGTTGCTTAACAGTTTGAAGTTTAGCAGCGGGCAAGTAGATCTTTTTTCGTGAATAATAAAAAGAGCAAAAGCCACCAAAGCCGTGAACATACCAGACAAAACCAGTTGGTCGGTCCAGCCAGCCCTAGCCCCAGAATTCAAGGCGTAAAGGAAACCAAATAAGCCGAGGAATAATAATAATGCTCCCATAAGATCGAAATGAGTGTCTGGGTCTTTAACTTGCTTTGACGGGAGCAAAAATAATCCAGCAAAAAAAACAATCACCGAAAAAACAACGCCCAAAACAAAATTACCATGCCAACTAAAATTATGGACAATAAAACCACCCAATAATGAACCACCAGCCATCCCCAAACCGTTAGCAGTTGCGTAAAACCCCAAACCCTGCCCTCTTTTATTCGCCGGCAAATAATAAGAGAGCAAAGCGATACAAATCGGGCTGTACATCGCTTGGCCAAGCGACTGGAAAGCCCGCGCCAAAAAAAGGACTATAAAATTAGGCGCCACTGCACAGGCAATACCCCCGAAGCAGAAAACAACCAGACCTGATAAAAAAACTTTCTTATAGCCGATAATGTCCCCTAATTTACCAAAGCCCAAAAGGGTACTCGTTATGACCAGGAGATAAATTGTTGGGAGCCAGGCGACCCAGCCGACTTTTACTCCAAAATATTGGGCGATATGAGAGAGTGAATCATTTAAACTGCTAAAATCAAAAGCCATCAAAAAAGCAACCGCTGAAACGATCGCGATCAGCCAAAATTGCTGCTTTTTATCAGTAAGGGTATTCAAGGCTTGCCTGTTTCACAATAAAATTTTAACTAACTACATTATGTTGCTGTTATAAAAAAATGTCAATGTGAGAGGATGCGTTGTGACCGTGCTATAATTTAGGCATGAGAACTGGATTCCGCTTAGCAATTTATCAGGGAGAGGACCAAGTTGGAAGCTTTGCAGCTATTGAGCATAATCTTTCTAAACTTGAAAAGATCCTCACAATCGCAAAAAAGCGCGGTGCCCAATTACTCGGACTACCGGAACTCTATCTAACCGGCTATGCCCTATCTCCAAAGTTAGTCAAAGAACTCGCTCAACCAATCAACGGTCCTGCCATATCTAGAGCGCGCGCACTAGCCAAAAAACATAAAATTGCCCTTGTTTTCCCTTATCCGGAAAAAGCAGGACGCCATTATTACGATTCCATTGCATTGATCGATAAGCACGGCATTATATTAGATAATTACCGAAAGACTCATCTTTTTGGCAGGAGTGAAAAGTTAAATTTCTCCGCAGGTTCAAAGTTGTCTAAAATCAGCAAAATAAATGGATTCCCAGTTGGAATGCTTAACTGTTATGAAGCAGAATTCCCGGAACTGACCAGAAGTTTGGCAATTAAAGGAGCCAAGTTAATCGTTATTCCCACTGCTGCAGACAATTATTATATTTTACCCAATGGTAAAAAAACCAAAGTCCCCTACCCGGATATTTCCAAGCTGCTTCTCCCAGCTCACGCATTTGAAAACCATCTCTTTATTGCTTACTGTAACCGCTGCGGAAAGGAAAAAGTTAGTAACCACACCTGGCATTATCGCGGCAATTCTGTGGTAGTAGATCCTCACGGCAAAATCATTGCTGCTGCACCACCAAAAGAGACTTTGCTAATTACAGATATCTGTCCAGATGATTACGGACCGACTCATCCTGAAGGGGATTATCTGAAAGATCGCAGGCCAGAATTATATAAATGATTACTTACAAATAAAAAACTTTTTAGATGCAATTTTATTCTTATCTCTCCGATAATTAGTCATGAACTCAATCACAAAACTTCTTTTTGGCGGAACTAAGCCACCAACTCCATTAAGAGAAAGACGTTTCGCTCCGCTTCCGGAAACTCTTCCGGAAGGGAAGCTTCCTCGCACTTCGGTTATTATTCCAACTGTAGGCCGCCCAGAAAAACTGGTAAATTGCCTTAAAACCTTATCCCAACAAACACTCAAACCCAATGAAGTAATACTAGTTGATCAAGGAAATTTGGGAGCTACCTGGATTAAAGCTCAGATCGAAACTACTGGATTGCCCATCCGCTGGGTACAAAAATTACGCGAAGGGGCTGCCAGCGCCCGAAACTTAGGAGCCAGACTGGCAACTGGAGAAGTCTTATTTTTTATTGATGATGATATGCTACTTGAAAACAAATATCTTGAAGAATGCCTAAAACCTTTTCTGGCCGATCCAAACGGTGAAGTCGGCGGCGTAGATGGGTTTCTGATAAATCATTACACGCCTCAAGGGAGTGGAATGCGGTTCTGGGAGATTTTCGGATTTTACCGTGAGGAGCTTGCCGGCCAGGTTCTACCAAATGGCTTTGCCCGAAAAGCTAATCCTGATTTTGCTGTATACACCCAAGTCTTTGCAGGCTGTGCCGCCTATAGAAAAGCCGTTTTTGATAGCGGCTTATTTTATGATACCAGAAATTATCTTCCGGGCATGGTCGAAGATGATATCGAATTTTCCTATCGGGTCTCAAAACATTTTAAGCTCGTCACCACACCTTTTGCCCGTTGTTTTCACGATTCCAATGAAGACAACAATCGCAATGCCTTAAAACGCGGAATGCAGAGAGCACATTCTTCATTAAAATTACTCTATTTGAACAACGAATTGGGTGCTGCAAACTTCCTGTTATTTTCTTATTTTATATTTGGCGATAGTTTACGTCTAGTACCTGGCGCAGTTACTTCTAAACATCGAGATCGGTACCAGGAATTAATCCTTGGCCGGGCACTAGGTTACCTAACTCTTCCCTGGTCAATTCCTTCCGCTGGTCCAATTTCAAATAAACTAGCAAAATGGATCAGTCGTTTATAGAGCAGCTTCGATCGGCACATAATCCATATCAAAACCAAAATGCCTGGGCCCCAACACTTCTATTCCTTTAGACGTACGATAAATTTGTTGTCCCTTTACCCCAATAACAGCTAACCTGTCACCTTGGGCAATCATGGTATTGGTTTTCGGCTCAGCTGAATCCACATCCACGGTTATAATAAGATCTGGACTCATTATTAATGGTTTACCGTTTTTCCTGGCAAGATGGTTTTCATTCTTAAACCAAATCTCCATAGTTTGACCGATATATTCTCCAATACCCTTAAGATAGGTAGTACCATACATATGGCCTTGACGGTCTTCCCATTCTTTTTTATGCACTTCACCCTCAAAAACCTTCCAACCGCCAACCCCTTTTACCAATGCTTGAACTGGATCTTCTCCCTTAGTCCTTGCTTCTCTAATAGCTTTACCCAGTTTCAGGCAATTCGTTAGGGTATTTGGAACAATGGATGCTTTCATTGCTGCGCCGCGCATTAATAATCCGGCCATCAAGCATACCCCAAAACCCTCCTGACTAATCTTTCTGCAAAGATCTTCAAGGATGTCTGGAGAAACTTTCTCATCAATACAGCGGAGATTTCCTAAAAGATCCTCGCTATATATTGGAGCAAATGTTTCACCAGAAAGGGCTGGTGTTAACTGAACAAGTTCAGGCACTGCCCTGCCAGCATAATCTCCGTCTACACAAGGAAGCCCCAAACGCGCACTTGCTACCAGAGGGTAAACTGAATTAAGCCCTCCTAATTCTACCGGAACTATTGCAGAGAGTTTTGCTCCGGCAATGCGTACTAATTCTTTGATAGGCCAATCGGAATATTTGGGATGAATGTGCAAACCGAGTCGGTTAATTTCTTTTTGACGCTCTTCTGTTGGGGGAGCAATTGATCCAAGCCCAAAAGCCGAGGCAACCCAATCGTTATCAGAAAGATCTGTGGCAGATATCCAAGCCAGCTCCAAACCTTGATCCAGTGCTTCGGCCAAGAGCTTACCTCCTGCTATAGGATCTCCCCCTCCCCCAGTCCCCATAATCGTACAACCGAGTAGATAATCTTCGCAGTCTTGCCAGGTTTTAAGCACTGTTTTTTTCATTAGATGAAAATAATTATACAACAAATTCTGTTTATATTTAGATATTTATAAGTCATAATACTAATACATGAAAAAAAAGATTGTTGCTAGTTTAACAATTGCACTCATAGTTTTGGGCCTGTTTTCCGCATTCGCCGCCAGCCCGACCGGCCAAGCCATATGGAAAAAAGAAACTCCACATACGGTTTTCCTAACCTTTGATGACGGGCCAGACCCGGTCAATACCCCCAAAATATTGGATATTCTAAAAGAGAACAAGGTTAAAGCCACATTTTTTGTATTGGGACACAAAGCAGAAAAAAATCCCGCGATCATTAAACGGATCAAAGACGAAGGCCATACGCTAGGCAATCACACTTACAGCCATATTAACGGAACTGTCAGCAACGAAGCTATTATCCAAGAAGAGATCGATCGCACGCATCGCATTATCCAGAATGCTTGCGGGGTTAATGTCACCCTATTCCGTCCGCCATTTGGGAATTACGATTGGCGTGCTTTTAACGTCGCCCAGAAACTAGGGTATCAGATTATTCTTTGGACGTTTGATCTGACTGACTGGGATGTTCACGACCCCGCGCAATATCTTAAGACCGTCAAAGAGAATTTATCCGGTGGAGCTATCATCCTGCTACATGACGGCGGCCCAAAGAGAGAGGCGCTGATCGAAGCACTGCCCCAAATTATCAAACTGATCAAAACCAGAGGATTTCAGCTTGGGAATAAGTTTTAGGAATTGGCTGGGGGACAGGGATTCTCCCGCCTTTGGCGGGATCCCGCACTCATTATATTTTTTAATAATAAGGAGCGGGAGAACCCCGAAAATTCCGGGGCAGGGACTCGAACCCCAACTAGCTGATTCAGAGTCAGCCGTCCTACCATTAGACGACCCCGGAACGCTTCGCGTTAGTACGGCGGATTCCACCATTGAGGTCTCAGAACCAAAAGAAAGATCCCGTAAAGAATAATAAAAATAGCAAGATAAGTAAAAACCTTGCGGCCAAAATCTTCTTCTTTGTCAGCCTTATACGACCGGGCAAACCAAAGTGCCAGTGCTCCCGCAATTATAACCGCAATCCCTTTAAAAAAAGGGCTGGTATTGGTAATAACTATTATTTGCGCTCCTAAATCCACAGCTAAATTACCCTTCTAAAAGAATTGCTTCTGTAGGACAGTTTCCCGCAGCTTCGGTTGCATCTTCGCTTGATTCTTCCGGAACAATATCACCCTGGACTGTAGCTTTATCTCCCTGCATCACAAAAACCGCAGAGCAAGCTTCTACGCAAATTCCACACCCAGTACAAAGATCCTGGTCTACCATTACCCGCATTGTATTTCCTCCCTTGCCTATAATAGGTATCTTACCTTTTAACTTTTACCTAAGTCAAGCCTCTGTTATAATAAACCCCTATGGAAAAAGTAACCCATTGTGATTTTCTAATCGTCGGCGGCGGAATTGCAGGGCTACAAGCTGCTTTAATCTTGGGAAAAGTAGGTAAAACAATCTTACTTACCAAAGGTAAAATCGGGGAATCCGCAACAGAAAAAGCCCAAGGAGGAATTGCTGCTGCCATCGATAAAATCCGCGATTCCACGCAGTTCCACTATGAAGATACCCTTGCAGCAGGAGCAGGCTTGTGTGAAGAAGATGCCGTACGTATTTTGGTTAATGAAGGCGTTGACCGCGTAAAAGACCTGATCCAAATGGGAGCACGCTTTGACAGGGCCGAAACCGAAGCAGGCGGAGGATATTCACTTGCAATGGAAGGAGCACACAAGAGAAGACGTATTCTCCATGCAGGAGATGCAACCGGAGCAGAAATTGAGCGGACCTTGGGATGGAATGTAGTCAGCCAGGGCAAAGTGGAAGTCAGGCAAAAAACCGCAGGCATTGACCTCATCTTAGACGATCAAGGAAAATGCATCGGAGCATACGCGCTGGACCTGGTCAGTAACATTGTAGAAATATTTCTGGCCAAAGCTACTATTTTAACCACAGGCGGAGTTTGCCAATCCTATCTTTATACCACCAATCCAGAAGTTGCAACCGGAGACGGGATTGCCATGGCGTATCGTGCTGGAGCAGAAGTAACGGATATGGAGTTTGTGCAGTTCCATCCTACTTCACTCGTACATTCCAAAGAACTGGAAGACCTCATTGCTATCCCCAGGTTTTTAATCTCTGAAGCAGTCAGAGGAGAAGGAGCAAAACTGCTCAATGTACATGGTGAACGCTTCATGGAACAATATCATGACAAAAAAGAGCTTGCCCCACGCGACATTGTAGCCAGAGCAATTGTTGACCAAATGGAAAAAACCAAATCAGAACATGTGCTTTTAGACTTGTCCGGCCTCGGTGCAGAGCAAATCAAACATCGATTCCCGGTTATTTATAAGACCTGCTTGGACAGAGGACTAGACATTACCAAGGAACTTCTTCCCGTAGCCCCTGCTGCCCACTATTTTATGGGAGGGGTAAAAACTGACCTTAACGGAATGACGTGTGTACCCGGTCTTTACGCAGCAGGAGAAACCGCATCGCTTGGTGTACACGGTGCCAACCGCTTGGCAAGCAACTCCCTGCTTGACGGACTGGTTTTTGGCAAACGCGCAGCAGATAGCGCCATCCAATATGCAAAAGATGTAACTCTTCCCTCTTCATTCAACAAATCCACACCTTCTTCTTCCCATCCCGGTGAAACAGAATTAAAAAGGGCAAAGATGATTATTAAAACCGGGATGTGGAATGAGGTTGGGATCAAGCGTTCGGAAGAGACTTTGACCAAAGCCTTAAAAAAACTGACTACACTATCGGACCAGTTAAACTATTTCCCCAAAAACCGTGAAGAACTGGAAATCAAAAACATGTCGTTGGTTGCCAAACTGATCGCACAAGCAGCATTGGACAGGAAAGAATCACGCGGCGCACACTCACGAACAGATTTTCCAGAAACAGACGATGCAAACTGGAAAAAGCACCTCATCTATAAACTCTAAATCCTAAATTCTAAACCCTAAAGTTTAAAAAGTCGGTATGTTCATAGCTGCAAGCTGCTTATAAAAGTTCATGCGGATGTCTATTTCTTTCTGTGCTTGCTGGATCAAGGCTTCTGCATGTTCCGGGTTTTTCTGTTGTAACACACGGAAACGGTTTTGGTTCTTGGCATAATCCGCGAATGACATCTTGGTCTCCTTGGAGTCAAGTTGGAACGGGTTTTTGCCTTCTAGGGAGAGGCTCGGATTATAGCGGAAAGTAGTAAATGCACCAGATTCTACTGCATTTTTCTGCTCCACAAACCCTTTATTCATATTGATCCCGTGGTTAATGCAATGCGAATAAGCAATAATTATGGACGGTCCGTCGTAGGCTTCAGCTTCCGCAAAAGCTTTAATAACCTGGTTCTGGTCGTATCCCATCGCAACCTTTGCCACATATACATATCCATAGCTCATCATCATGAGCCCAAGGTCTTTTTTGCCGATCGGTTTTCCGCTTGCAGCAAACGGCGCTACTGCACCAAGCGGGGTTGATTTAGAGGCTTGGCCGCCTGTGTTGGAATAAACCTCAGTATCTAAAACAAGAATATTGATATTTCTGCCTGATGCCAGCACATGGTCAAGCCCGCCGAATCCTATGTCGTAAGCCCAACCGTCTCCGCCTACTGCCCAAACAGATTTTTTCACCAAATAATCCGCTACTGCACAGAGCTGTTTGCAATCGCTATCCTTACAGGATTTTAGAGCTTCTTTTAATCTGACAACGCGTTCGCGCTGTTTTTCGATCTCTTCGGACGAAGATTGTTTCGCCCCCCTAATTTCTCCTGCTAAAGCATTGATATCTCCGCAGCAAGAACTTTTTGCAACTTTATCAAGAAGCTCATGTGCGTAGGCATTGAATTTATCTACGGACAAACGCATACCATAAGCAAATTCCGCATTGTCTTCAAATAAAGAATTACTCCATGCAGGACCTCTGCCATCCTTATTTTTTGCGTAAGGGGTAGTCGGAAGGTTTCCTCCGTAAATAGATGTACATCCAGTTGCATTGCCTATCAGTAGGCGGTCGCCAAATAGCTGCGTTAAAAGTTTCAGGTATGGGGTTTCTCCGCATCCTGCGCACGCTCCGGAATATTGAAATAACGGCTGGACAAACTGGCTCCCTTTCATTGTGTTGGGATTATATAAAGAAGCTGGCGTATCAGGAAGATTAAGGAAAAATTCATAATTAGCAGCTTCCTGTTTTCGAATCGGGCTCTGGGGGACCATTTTTATGGCTCCTTTGTCTTTAACCGGACAATATTCAACGCAATTGGCACATCCCGTACAATCTTCGGGTGCAACTTGAAGGGTATATTTCATCCCCTCTGCACCTTTGACTGCTTTGGGGTCAGTAGATTTAAATGTTTTAGGGGCATTTTTAAGCAGACCCGCTTCATAAATTTTTGGACGGATCGCAGCGTGCGGACAAAGAAGAGAACATTTTCCGCACTGTATACAGGCCTCTGGATTCCATTCCGGTATATTAACAGCGATATTCCTTTTTTCGTATTCGGTAGTTCCGGTTGGCCAGGTCCCATCATCCGGCATTTGGGAAACCTTTACGGTTTCACCTTCTAACTTTAACATTAGCGCAGTAACCTCTTTTACAAATTCCGGAGCATCATCTGCAACCGGCTTTATGGGAGTAACCGGGTTGGTCGCGGATTTTGGCACCGTGACCTCCTGTATTCCAGCTAAACCTTGGTCTACGGCAGCAATGTTCATAGCCACGACTTTCTCGCCCTTTCCACCGTAACTTTTCTGGATTGCTTCTTTAACTGCCTTAATCGCCATATCAACATCTATAACATTGGAAATTTTAAAGAAAGCTGCCTGCATGATGGTATTGATACGCGGGCCAAGACCAATACCTTCGGCAATCTTAACCGCATCAACAACGTAGAACTTTAATTTTTTATCTATAATCTGCTGCTGAACCCTTCCCGGAAGTTTTGACCAGACCGTATCCTTATCGTATTCGGAAGTAAGCAGGAAAGTCCCTCCGGTTTTAATGTTTTTCAGCATGTCATATTTTTCCAGGAAGGTAAAATTGTGACAAGCCAAAAAATTTGCCGTAGAAATAAGGTATGGGCTATTAATAGGATTTTTCCCGAAGCGGAGATGAGAAACAGTAACAGTACCTGCTTTCTTTGAATCATACACAAAGTATCCCTGGGTATAGTTATCGGTCTTTTCGGAAATAATCTTAATGGTATTTTTATTTGCACCTACTGTACCGTCTGAACCCAGTCCGTAAAACATCGCTTGATAACACGTACATTCAGTCACATCAAAACTAGGGTCATATTCCAGGCTTGTTCCAGTAACATCGTCAACAATACCTACTGTAAAATGGTTTTTGGGCTGCTTTGCGGAAAGATTGTCAAAAACCGCCTTGGCCATGGCAGGGGTAAAATCTGCAGAACCAAGCCCAAAGCGTCCTCCAACAATTAATGGATACTCTTTTAATGAGGTCAGTTTCTGGCGCATTGCATCACCAATGGCTGTGCGGACATCTTCGTATAACGGTTCGCCCAATGAACCGGGTTCTTTGGTACGGTCAAGGACTGCAATCTTTTTTACGGTTGCGGGAAGTGCTGCTGCAAATGCCGCAACATCAAAAGGCCGAAAA
>JAPLLA010000015.1 GCA_026387795.1 Candidatus Saganbacteria bacterium
AGATAGTGTTAAACGCGGTAATTTCTGCTCCCGGGTGCAAGGCTTTGACTTTTTTGACAATAGCTTCAAAGTTGGCAAAAGTCTGGGTGGTTTGGGAAACAATCCCGATTTTGGCCTTGCCTGCCGGTAGGCAGGGTTTTTTAAGGCGGAGTTTTTTCAGCTCCCCGGGCTCCTGGATAACCAAGCTCTTATTTCCGGCATAGCTTTTTAAGCCTTTTACTTCCGGGTGTTTCTTGTCGCCCACAATAATAACCTGGTAGCCGTTTTGTTTAAGGAGATGGGCCATGCTTTGTGCTTTTTGCACCCAAGGGCAGGAAGTATCTATTACAGTCAGCCCTTTTTTTTCCGCTTTTTTGATGATGTCCGCTGGTACGCCGTGGGCAGAGATGAGGAGATAACCTTTCTTTTTGGTTTTAGGAAGGGTAGGGACAATGATGATCCCAAGGGTTTTGAGTTTTGCTATGACTTGTTTGTTGTGTACGAGCTGTCTGAGCATGTAGAGTGGTACTTTTTCTGATTTAGCGGCATCGAGTGCCATTTGGTAGGCGCGCTGGACACCTTCGCAAAACCCGGAAAACTCGGCAATCAGGATTTCCATGAAGCTAGTATAGGAGCACTCTGTTTTTTAGTCAAGAATGCCCTTACTTGTCAAAATAGCTGCTAGTAGAAAAGTAATATTCTACTGTAGCCGGCCAGTCGGCATCCAACGTAACTAAATTAGTCCCGACAGCGGTTACTTTAAATTTTACATAACCATCGTTGCATTTGCTTACATAGCACCAGTTTTGGAGTAATGGGGTGTCGGCAGACATTTCCCACGTACTGGGTGCGCGGGTAATAGTGTTTAGCTCTACGGCTCCGTATGGCATACTGTAATTTATTCCGCTGGTGTTGGAAAAAGATCTCCACCATCGATAATAGGTCCAATCTAGATAAGCAGGATTAGAATGTTCTGGTGCCCAGACAATGGTTTGTCCGTCTGAATTGGAACCATTAGTTGGAGTATTGGTTGAGAAGTCAAACCCCCAATGGGTAACAGTGGCGGTTGTAGTTGGGGTGGGGGGAGTGGATGTTGAGGTAGTGCAGCCAACCATAAAAAAAGCGATACCAATAAATAAAAGAACCGGGAAAATATATTTTTTATCCATGATTGGCCTCCTATATGGAATCAGTTTACCACCGAATCCCTTTGTCTTCCATCCTCTGCAGTGCTTCTAAAATCCGCTCTTCGGGAATAGTAATGGCAGCGCGGAAGTAGCCTTCCCCGAATTTGCCATATCCATTGCCCGGTACGATCATGATCCCGCATTTAACCAGTAGTTCTTCACAAAAAGATACGGAAGTGTATCCTTTTGGAACTTTTGCCCAAACGTAAAAAGTAGCTTTAGGTTTTTCAATCGGCCAGCCCAAACTTTGGAGACCTTCTACTAAAACATCCCTTCTTTTCTGGAAAATAGCGTTATTTTTTACAATACAGTCTTGCGGACCGGTTAAGGCCTCGATCCCCGCATATTGAATTGCCTTAAAAATCCCGGAATCAACATTGGTCTTGATGGTAGAAAGAGCTTTGATGGCTTCCGCATTTCCAACTGCCATCCCAATCCTCCACCCGGTCATGTTGTAGGTTTTGGAAAGAGAATGAAACTCAATTGCTACATCACGCCCGCCTGGAACTTGCAAAATACTTGGAGCAACGTACCCATCGTAGTTTACTTCCGAATAAGCAAGATCAGAACATACTAAAAGATCGTGTTTCTTTGCAAATTTTACAACCTCTTTAAAAAAACTGATATCGCAGACTGCTCCAGTAGGGTTGTTTGGGTAGTTAACAAAAAGCATCTTTGCTTTTTTTAGGATGTTTTTTGGTATAGATTCCAGGTTTGGCAGGAATCCTTCTTTTTCTTTTAATGGTACAGAGTAGGGGATTCCTCCTGCTAAAAGTGTTCCCATCTTGTAGACTGGATAGCCCGGGTCAGTGGTCAAAACAATATCTCCTGGATCGATTACCCCGGGAAAAATATGTGCAATCCCTTCTTTGGATCCGATCAAAGAAACTACTTCCTTATCCGCATCAAGTATTACGCCAAAACGCTTCTTATACCAATCTGCTACTGCTTTCCTGAATGCATAAATCCCTTCATAAGGAGGATATCGCCCGGACTTTGGGTCTTCCAGTACCTCATGCATCTTTTTAAAAATGTTTTGCGGGGTGGGAAGGTCGGGGTCGCCAATTCCCAGACTAATGATGTCAATCCCTTTAGCTTTCATTTCCGCCATTTTTTTGTCTATGGTTGCAAACAAGTAAGGAGGGATGTTTTTTAGCTTTTTCGAGAAGCGCATTTAAATCACCACTGTTCTTTTAAAATTTGCTCTCTTCTGCAATTTGGACACAAGAACCGGAGGTGTCCTCCCCTGGGGTGGGGTGAGTCTTTGACTATGTTTTCTAAAAGTTCCAGTTCTTTTTGTTTTGCCAGCATAACAGTGGGGTTGGTAAAAGACAAGGTGCCCAGTTTATCGCTTAGCCACATTAAATGGTCAAAAGTGGTGATCACAGCAAAGCAATTTTGGCAGATCACCAGATCTTTTTCTACAATGGAGGCATTTGCGGTTTTATCTACCGTAGCAAGATCGTATTCTAGAGTAAGCTTGATCCCTTTTTGGGTAATGCATGCTCTTTCGCATTGCCCGCAATAAATGCAGATTTCCGGGTGCTGTACTAATTTGCGTTTCCCGCTTTTTCCATCCGGTGCAATTTCTTCTATAACTTTAATCGCCTTGGCAGGGCAGACTTCAGCACAAGCGCTGCAGCCTACGCAATCACGATCAAGGGTTGAATAAACAGGTTTACCGCGAAAGCCTTCGGGTGGTATCGATGGCTCAAAAGGGAATTTTGTAGTAAAGCGCTTGCCAAACAAAGCACGGATTGCTTCCATTAATTCCCTTACTTTTGGCTGTCTCATTTTTTTGCAGTCCTGTCTTCTAAATAATGGTCTACTACGGTTTTTTCCCAGAGCTTAACCCCATATAAGTGTGCTCCTCTGGAAAGCGCATGTGCTGCAGTGGGGGCAGTTAAGCCGATAAAAATAATACAGAGTATGGACTTTAATCCCATGACACTAAATATTCCGTGAAAAATAACCATGCTAAAAAGGATTGAGCAGGTTCCCAATGTAAGGCTTTTTGTAGCAGCTTGCAGCCTGGTGTGCATGTCCGGCATCCGGACCAGTCCCAGGCAGCCCAAAAGATCAAAAGCCAATCCGATCACGATAAATATGTAACCAAGCACGTTAGTCATCCAGATTTTTCCCTTCCAAATATTTTGCCAAAGCCAGGGTTCCGATAAAACCGAGTATGGCCCACGAGATGGCAATGTCCATGAGATACGGGGTATCGGTATAGTGGGCCATGAAAACGCAAAAGCTGATTACCAGTATCCCAAACATGTCTAGGGCCACAATCCGGTCTGCAGAGTAGGGCCCTCGTATTATCCGCCAAAAGCAAAGGCAGCAGGAAATTAAGAGTGGGACTGAGATATAAATTGGGATGCCTGAAATGGTGGTCATTCAAAAATCCTCTTTAAAAAGTATTCGAACCTGGTTACCAGCTTTTTGGTTATTTCATCTGTATCGGTAGTAGTTACATTTAACCAGTGTATGTATATATTATCATCAATAATGTCTACGGTGGTAGTGCCTGGGGTAAGGCTTATGGAATTAGCAAGAAAAGCCCGCGCTACGTCCGTTGTAAGGGTGGTTTTTGCCCTTACAATCCCAGGGTGGATTGGAAGTTTTGGGTGTAAAACACGGTAAGCTACATCAAAATTTGCAAGCATACAGTAAAAAAGGAAAACCGGCGCGTAAAGTAAAGTGTAAAAAAGCCGGCGCGGATGCAGGATCTGGATCGGGTTATGGGAAAAGAGATCATTAAAGGCAAAAGCAATAATTATGGAGATCACTACCCCAAAAGACATTTCTTCTGCAGAAGGGATCCAGGTTAAAATGGACCAAATAATAAGTGAAGTTATAAAAAGACCGAATTGCTGCACTATATTGTTCCTCCCAAAACCGTTGCCCCATATAGAGTACCATTTATTATTACCAGTACTGCCGGGGTAATGATCCAATCTATGACCCACGGGAAAAGTAGCCCTACCAGTATACAAGTTAAGGCTAGTATCCCCATGGACAGGACCATGGCAAACGGGACTTCTTTTATTTTTTTCAGCTGTTCCGGAAGCGTGCCAAAAAAAGCGTACTTCTGTACTTTCATAAAAGAGGCCAGGGTCATAATAGAAACAATCACCGCAATGGCTGCCAAAATATAATGTCCGGAAGCAACGGTTGCAATAATAATAAACAATTTGCTCCAAAAGCCGTTAAAAGGAGGGATCCCTGCGATGGAAAGCGAGGCAATAGTGCAAGTAGCGCTGGTTTGCGGCATGGCGGATGCCAGGCCCCCCATTTTTTTTAATTGCCTGGTGCCGGTATTATACTCAATTGCTCCGGAGTTTAAAAATAACAGGGATTTAAAAGTAGCGTGGTTGATCAAATGGAACAAGCCGCCTAAAATCCCGATCGGAGTTGCCAGCCCCACACCCAGAAACACGTATCCCATTTGGCTGATGCTATGGTAGGCAAAAAGACGCTTTAAATCCCACTGTCCAATCGCCATGAATAATCCTGCTACCATTGATAGGACCCCGAGCGTTAATAGAATCGACGAAAGAAGAGGGGTAATACCAAAAACATTGAAAATAATCCGGATCAGCACATAAAACCCGATTACTTTTATGAGTACCCCTGAAAGCATGGCAACTCCTTGTTCTGTAAATGCATATGGAAGATACCTTCTGCCCCCATGACTTGAGGTGCCAATTTGGCACCTCAGATTTTTAAGTTCCGGCAGCTTTGATCCCAAAGCCGGTTAAAAATAATGCTAAAGCCAAGAATATGGCTGGAGTCCCTGCAGTTGATACGGAATTTATTCCGATGGTTCTAAATATTTGTGCAAGAAGTGCAAGGTTGAGCGTTCCGGTTAAACAGTAGAGGAGCACAATGCCAAATAGAATAGTTAAAGACGCAAACGCTCCCATGAAAGCATACTTAAGAGAGGCTTCAAACTCTTCACTCTCTCCGCCAAACGCAACTAAAGCATAAGAAGCAAGAGAGGCAATCTCCAGAAAGATGTAAAGGTTGAATAAGTCGCCGGTTAAGACTACGCCACTCAGCCCTGTAAGCATGAGGAAGAGCAAGGCAAAGAAGGCAGCTTTGGATGTAAACTTATCCATATACTTGACGGAAAAAATAATAACATTAAAAGCAATAAAGTTAATGGTAATCAAAAGCAGGGCACTTAAACCGTCCAACACCAAATTGATCCCAACCGGAGCAGCCCACCCGCCAAGTTTATAGATGAAAGGATAGGAAGCGCGGTTAATTAAGGCAAAGATAGAGAGAGAAAGCGACGCCGTAGCAATGATGACCGCAAGCGTGGAACTTCCTTTTTTAAAGAGTTTTTCCACCAAGGGGATTAAAAATGCTCCCAGCATCGGCAGTACAATAAATAAAGGTATTAAAGCGAGCATGTTTTTTATCCTTTTAGTTTTTTGATTTCCGTAATGTCCAGTGTGCCGTATTTTTCATAGATCCTAATGCAAAGCGCCACCAACAATATAAGCAGAGCCAGTCCTATGACAATGGTAGTTAAAACCATAGTTTGCGGAAGGGGATCTACGCTCAATCTTTCGCCCATGTTTTGTAGAATTAAAGGATCTTCTCCTCCGCGCTTGTAGCCTACCAGGACAATAAACAAATTAAGGGCATATTCACAAACAACAAGGCTCACAACCATTTTGATCAGGTTTTTTTTGGTGATAATGCCAAATAACCCGATTAAGAAAAGCAAAAAACAAAGAAAATATATTGCCATGCTTATTTTTTCTCCGTATCTTTAAAAATTCTAAAAGAAACCAGTACTATAAATATGCCAAAAAGAGCAAAAGCAGCAGTAACCCCTATCCCAACCGTAAAAGGGATAATGGTCCCGCCGCTTAGGAAAGTAAAAGCTTTGCCTTTGGGCAGGAAATTCAGCAAAAAGTACCCTCCTGTGAATCCAAGCAAGGCAAAAGCCAGAAAAATCAACATTCCCGTACTTTGCAATAGAAATGCTCCTACCAGGTCAACGGTTTCAAAAACTGCATCTTTGCCATAAGCCAGGGTAATCAATATTAAAGCAGCGGCAACTGTAACCCCGCCCTCAAATCCCCCTCCAGGACTTAGATGTCCATGTACAATTAGATATAGGCCGAACAGCAAAATGATGCTCCCTACAAATTTGGTAATGGTCTTAACTATCGGTGTCATCCCGTTCATCGACTTTTTTCCTCCCGTTTCTTCTCATAATGGTGAAAGCTCCCAGAATTGCGCCAAAAAACAGAGTGATGCCGCCCAACGCATCCAGAGACCTAAAGTCCAGTAGTATAGCTGCAACTAAATTAGGGACCCCGGTTTTGGCAAAACCTTCTTTGAGATAGGTTTGCGAAACAGTCATCAAAGGTTCTCCAAACTTGGGTAGTCCCTGCAGTGCATAAAGTAAAAAGTAAGCAAAAACCAGGAAAAACATGACTACAGTTCCAAAGGCAAATTTTTCCGTAAAAGTTTCCGGTCTTTCGGTGTCATCCTGCTGAACTCCTGTGGCTCGGATTAGGATTACCAGGGCGATTACTTCTACAATAAGCTGGGTGAGGGCTGCATCCGGCGCCCGCAAAAACAGGAAGACCGTACAGAGCAAAAATCCCACTACTCCAAGTATAACCACAGAGGAAAGCAGACTGCGGATCTCTATGGCGAGTATCGCTCCTACAATCATCAGCCCGACTAATATATACAATTCGAACATCTTTGTTCCTTTTATCTACAAAGTAAAAACATCAGTACCACAAGCCCGATCAAGCACCAAGCCAAGTATGTGTGCAGCAGGCCTTGGTGGATTGATTTTAATATATCGCTGAACCAAAAAGTAGCACGGCTTCCTTGTTCATATAAATCAAACTGGTTTTGTTCTGCTTCTTTGTAGATTCCTTTAAGCAAGGGCAAGTTTTTAATCGAGTCGTAAAAATGGGTAGCAGAAACTTTGGTCTCTTCTGGGGGGAGGTCTTCCCCGCCCGTAAAAACCGGTGCGGTCCTTACTGTTTTTAAGTTTGCGATTAAATAGAAAATAGCGCCGCATAACAATCCTGCTATGAGTAGTAGCAACGCCCATTGCGGAGCAAAAAATCCCTGCAGCGGAATTTCTCCAAGGTAGGGGAGGAGGTAATATTTAATGGGGAGGCGGGCAGCAAACACCCCAAAGACGAGGCAAAGTAATGCCAAGGTTAAAGTCGGCAGCCACATCCAAGGAGAAACTTCTTTTGCTGTTTTTGTTTTTTCCGTCAAGCTGTCGCCAAAAAAGATTGCCTGGATCAGTTTCATGAAACTGGCAAGGGTTAAAGCGCTGCCAAACATGGCAGCAAGCAGCCAGACGATCCAAACATAAGAACCCTCTTTTGAAAGCTCAACTATTCCCTGATAGATCATCCATTTGGAAAAGAAGCCGTTAAAAGGAGGGATTCCGGAAATTGCCAAAGCTGCCANNNNAGTTCTGCTGTACCCGTCTGGTGCTTTACTGCTCCTCCGGATAAAAACAGGGTAGTTTTATAAATAGCATGATTTAACATGTGAAAAAGTCCGCCTGCAATGCCAACCATGGTACCAGTCCCGATTCCCAAAACCATGTAACCGACTTGACTGACAGCGTGGTAAGCAAGGAGTTTTTTGAAATTATGCTGCACCAAAGCCATCATGACTGCGGCAATAATGGTGATGGCCCCAATTGTCAGCAGGATATAAGAAACCAGAGAACCGCTTTTTAATATAAAAATATCCAGGGAGATCCTTGCCAATAAATATATTCCCAGTAGCTTATCCAAAGAAGCAGGCAACAAAGCCATAATAGAAGAAGGAGTGGTTTCTGCGGCTTCCGGTATCCAGGAGTGGAGCGGAAAAGCCCCTGCTTTAGCCAGTGCACCTGCCAGTAAGCACAGATAAGCGGAAATACTGATTAAATTATCAAGCGGTATGCGGATCCCATAAAAGGAAAAGCTTCCGGTTTGCAAAAAGAAGAGTGCGATCCCCAGGACCATGACTGCATCCGCTCCGCCGATGATGATAAAAGTCTTTTTTGCAGCGCTGCCTGCGATTTCCTGATTAAAGCCGATTAGTTTATAGAGGGTAACCCCCAACATTCCCCAGAAAACAATTAAGGTGATGAAATCTGCGGCAAGTACTGCACCTGCTGCGCTTCCTAGGGTGATCAGGATTAAACCATAATATGCAGGGAGCCTTTCTCTTCCCTGCATGGGAGCAAAAGAGTAGATGATGATCAAAACCGTAAATAAGTTAATGGCAATAATGGTTAATGCCGGGAAGCCAAAGCTTGCCAAAGAAAGCTTGATGCTTTCAAAAACAGGGAGGACTACAAAATAATTTTTGCTTAAATAAAGCAAGATGGAAAAAGAGAGAGTGGCCAAAGAGACGATCAAGGCTAACCATTTGGAAAGTTTCTCTGAAAAGTTAGGCAGGCACAGGAATGTAAGCCCCACAATAATTGGTATTAAGATTATAGAAAACATCAGGTGCATTTCAGCTTTTTCCTAACTTCTTCGGTTTTTAACTGGGAAAGCCGTACCAGCTCGCTGCCATCCAGCATAACTTGATTGGTTTGCTTATTAATAACGCCCATTCTTTCTGTGCAGCAGTAACATGGGTCCACTGCTGCGGTGATGAGTGCCGCGTCTGCAATTTTCTCTCCAATTACAGTCCGCTTAAAAGAAGCGATATTCATATATGAAGGAGCCCTGATTTTGAGCCGTTCCGGATAATTTGAGCCGTTGGAACGGACATAGTGAAAAACTTCTCCTCTGGGTGCTTCTGCAAGACCTATCCCTTCGCCCGCAGGGATTTCCCTTACTTCTATCTCAATCTCACCCTTAGGTATGTTTTTAATACATTGTCTTATGATTTTAATTGATTCAATGATTTCTAGGAGTCTTACTGCTGCTTTGGCAAATACACAGCCGCTTTCTTGAGTGATCACATTCCATGTAATGCGGTCGTAAGCAGCATAGGGCTGGTTTTTTCTTACATCTATAGCTAATCCGGATGCCCGGGCAACTGGTCCTACTACTCCCATTTCAATGGCATCTTGTTTGGTGAGTACCCCAACTCCTTTGGTGCGTGCGTGGAAAACCGGATCATCGATTACTGCATGAGTAATCATAGTGGTGAACTTTTCTATTTCGCTTAGAACCTCTTTTAATGTTTCTAGTTTCTGTGGCTGGAAATCCCGTCGCACCCCGCCTATTTTCATCATGGCGTAGTGGTTGCGGTTTCCGGTCATAAGCTCGCAAGTATCCAAAAGCGGTTCCCTGGCTTTCCAAGCCCACATGAAAACTGTGTTGTATCCCAAGAAGTGTCCGGCAAGGCCTACCCAGAGAAGATGGCTGTGGATACGCTCCATCTCAGCCATGATTGTTCTGATGTATTGTGCTCTTTCTGGTACCTGAATTTGTGCCAGGTCTTCTACTGCCAATACAAAAGCAAGAGGGTGGGAGGTGGAACAAATGCCGCAGATACGCTCTACCAAGAACGGGACCTGGTCAAAGGTTTTGCTTTCCCCCATTTTTTCTATGCCGCGGTGGTTGTAACCAATGCGCAGTTCCGCATCAATAATAGTTTCTTCTTCCACATAGAGCTTAAAAAACTCCGGCTCTTCCAGGAGTGGATGATAAGGCCCCAAAGGTATAAATTTTTCCTTAACCATTGTGTTCCTCTCCGTTTTTCCTTAGAGGATAAACACCGTCCGGCCAGTCTTCCGCAAGGATAAATCTGCGCTTGCGCGGGTTGCCGATAAAATCGATTCCTAATAGTTCGTTGTTTTCATATTCAATCCACTCTGCCGCAGGGATAATATCTTTGATCGATTCGATTTCCGGATTGGCCTTGCCAAGAATGGCTCTTACGGTTACGGTTAACCCTATTTCATCAAAAGAGAAGTGATATAAGAATTCAAAATTATGGCTGGTTTCAAGCCCCGTACAAATAGAAAGCCTGGCTCCCAATTCCTGGAAAAAGAAACTGGCTACATCCCTGGCTTCTTTTTTATCAATGGTAACGTAGATACGCCGCGGGGAGTGATCAAGAATTTCGCATCTGCCTGCATAACGGCCGGCAATTTTTTCTTTTAATTGTTCTTTGTTCATAGTTTTTCCAATACCTTTACTATTCCCGCGATCATGGCTTCGGGTTTTGGCGGGCACCCCGGGATATAAATATCTACAGGGATAATTTTATCCAAAGGACCAACTACATTGTAGCTGTCCTGGAAAATATTTCCAGAAGGGCAGGTGCCGATGGCAACTACTACTTTAGGGTTTGGGGTGGCCTCGTACACTTCTCGCAGCCTAGGAGCAATAAGCTTATTAACTGCTCCTGTGACCAAAAGTACGTCTGCATGCCTTGGTGATCCTACCAGTACAATTCCAAACCGTTCCACATCAAACTTTGGTGTAAGTAGATCTAAGATTTCAATATCGCAATTATTACATGCCGAAGCACCTACGTGATACACGTAGAGCGAACGCTTTAGTGCCCATCGAAACAATCTTTTCATTATTACCACCCAACCAAAGCCAGGACCATGGCAATAACTGCCAGGACCGTAACTTTGCCCCAGAAAAACCGGAGTGCTTGGTCTATCCGCAGACGCGGATTAGTGTTTTTAATGACAACAATCAAAGTCAGAATGATAACATATTTCAAGATAAACTGGGCGATTCCCCATAAGGTGAAGACGTTAATTCCTCCCAGGAACAGAGTGATCAAAAATACCGGCAATACAAAAAGCATAATTGCTTTGGTGAGCTTATAAATGGCAAGCAGTGCTCCAGAAAACTCAATGATGATCCCTCCGGCAATTTCCTGCTCCGCATCTGCAATGTCAAACGGTACAAATCCCAATTTTGCCTGTATGCAGATTAAGGCAACAATAAAAGCAATGATCCCGGAAGCGCTTAAAAGGTACATTCCTTGTGTGCTTTGGACTGTGACCATGTTTCCCATAAGAAGAGAATGACTTTTTGCCACAATAGTAAAGATTGCAAGTATGAAAGGGAGTTCATAAGAAAGCATGAGCTTCATTTCCCTGCTTGCACCAAGGGTTGCCAAGGGGTTTTTGGATGCAAAACCTGCCAAGATTAAGCTTAGGGGAGGGAGCATTAAAAGATAAAGCACTACGATCAAGTCACCGATAAAAGTCTTGTCCGGGAAAACATTAAAAATCCAAAGCATGGTAGAAACCAGGGTAATGCCAGCCAGGCCGAGCAAAGGGAAAAAGAAAAAACTAAACTTATAAGCACCTCTGGGGAGGATTACTTCTTTTCCTAAGAGCTTAATGATATCAATGAAAGGCTGAAGCATGGGAGGACCCACTCTCCACTGTACTTTTGCGGTCACCTTCCTGTCTACCCAACAAGACAAGAGGCCTACCACGGCGCTAAACAGAAAGCCCGGGAAGACCAAATATAAAAACAATACCTCTAAAATGTCGAACATTTATTTGTCCTTATCTTTTAGTGCACCAGTTAAACTTATAGGTGCACCCCAGACTAAAGTCTGGGGAATAATTAAAACCGATTCCCCACATTTTAATGTGGGGAGCCAGGGCTAGTTTTTCTAGAAGAACTTACTCTTCAATTCCTCAATCGTCTCTAAATTGCTCTTTGATTTTTCGTCCGACGGGTCTATTTCTACTGCTTTTTTGAAATGGCCGATCGCTTTCTCAATGTCGCCTACAGCGTAATAATGGGCTCCCAGGTGATAGTGTGCTGCTGCGCTTCCCGGGCATTTTACCAAAAACAGTTCAAATTGCTCAATTGCTTCTTTGGTTTTACTTTCTCTTCCCAACGCGATGCCCAAGTGATAGTAAGCAATGCCGATGTTTGGCTCGTTTTTGATTGTTTCCTTGAATTCTACAATTGCTTCTTTTAACCGGCCCATATAGTAATAAGAAAGCCCAAGCCAGTACCTGGCGATGTGAAAATTCGGGTTGATCTTTAGCGCTTCTTTAAAATGCAGGATGGCTTCTTCAATGTTCCCTCTTCTATATAGAGAAATTGCCAGTTCGTAATGAGCATCTGCATACTTAGGATTATTTTCCAGCGCTTTTTTATAAGCAGTAATAGATGCATCCAGCCTGGTTTGGCGGTAATAGATGGAACCCAGGCTTTTATAGGCAATGGCATTGCTTGGATCGAGCCTGATCGCTTCTAAATATTCCTTAATGGCATCTTTTAGTTTTCCTTCTCTAAGCAGAGAGCAGGCACAATCCATATGTTGTTCAGATGATGGCTTAGTCATTTCTTACCTCCTTCTACCGATTGCATTGCTTAGGATCCGGTGAGAAGCTTGGTTTCGTTTTTCCGCAAAGGTTACTTCATCCACTTCTTCAAAAGAGAGCGCGCCTGAAGTGCAGGCTGCTACACAGCGTGGTATTTCTCCTTCTTTGAGTTTATCCGTGCATAAATCACACTTAGGAACAACATGATAAACCAAATTGTGGTCAATAACTCCAAAAGGGCAGGCTACTGCGCAGGATTTGCATCCCACACATTTAAAAGCGCTTCTTCTTACTACCCCATCTTCATCTTTTTTCATGGCACTGTTTGGGCATGCATCTCTACAAGCAGGCTGTTCACAGTGCAGGCAATGCATAGGTAGTTGTGCTTTATCGTTTACCGAAGCGTGTTCAACCCTGCGTTCCTGCCAGTGGCTATAAAAGCATGCTGCTGCACAGCTTTCGCAGCCGCAGCATAAGTCCAGATTCAAAAAGATCCTTTTTGCCATGATTATCCTTTGATCTTTGCCCAGTTAAAGTTCCTGGTTAAAGAACGATTCCCAATGTGTACGATTGAATCTTCTTTTAAATGAGCATATTCCGGCCGAGGTCTACTGACCGGTTTTTTACTTGCTTCAACGATTTCTTGAATTATTGTTTTTTGTTCACTTTTCTCACTGAGCCATCTGCTTAACAAAGCGTAATCAATTTTCCAGCCCGGATTCAATTTTTCTCCGATTGATAGCACAATATCTCTGACCGTAGCAGACAATGCCCTTGGACCGGTTACTGGTTCCAATGTGACCTGGTTGTTTCCAGATAATAAGAAAGTAGAGAGGCTTTCGGTATAACTTGCCAAAGGAAAACAGATTTGCCCAATCTTGCAGCAATCATCTTCAAACCACTCTGTGGTTACTAGAAGTGAAAGGCCTAAAATGGTTTTCCTCATCTCTTCAGTTGGAAAAGAAGAGAGCAAGTCTTCTCCAAACAAGAAAAGAGCTTTTAATTCCCCGTTTAATAGTTTTTGGATGACATGGGTAGTTTTAGCGTTTTGGAGGATCTTTTTTGCACCCAAAGCATTGCCAATAGTATAAGTAACAAAGTATCCTTTTGCTCCGGGAAAAACCGAAAGCGCCAATTTTGCAGCTTTGGTGACAATGGGGTTGTCGCAGCCCAAGGATACGATTACCCCGCAGGCAGCGCTCTTTTTTAATGTTTCAACTATAGCTTGGATTCGGCCTAGCGCAATCCCGGTTTTTTGGACGACTTCGTTTACATCCACGGAGACATTTGCTCCGCCGAGTTTTGCTACTGCAAGCAGGAGCAGGCTTTCTGTTTGAGCAGGTACTTTTAGGAAATCCCCTGCAAACCAGCTGGTGTGGGTTTCTTTTGAATCTATAACAATGATGCGGTTTTCTCTTTTGCCGTATTTTACTTTATTGATGTATTTAGAAAGAACTGCGGAATGGGTAAGGGGATCGCCCACAATTAAAAGCGTGTCCAGTGTTTCTAGTGCTGGTGCAGGAAGTGCAGGGAGATTAATCTCATCATCATCCTCTTTAGTAACCCAGGTAATTTCAAAATTTTCTGATTTTAAAACCTCTTCCGTAAACTTAGCAGCAGCAAAGAGGTCTTCGCAAGGAAGCATTCCACTTGCAATTACTCCGATCTGAGCTGGATCAATCCCTTTTAGTTTTGCAAGTGTGCTTTCTATGGCCTCTTCAAAAGAAACCTCTTTTTTCCCCTCTTTTGGGGATTCTAGCCTTTTAGGGTGAGTTAAAAGTTCTAAGACATAATTCCCTCTTGGGCAAAGAGAACCATGGTGCATGGCAATAGCCGAGCCGTTTACGGTTTCGATCTTTAACCCACAGCCCAAAGAGCAGAAGGTACATTTTGTTTCTTTAATTATTTTCATATATTTAAAATGGGTCTGGTATTACCTTTACTTTGTCCCAAGTAAATACTGGCCCGTCTTTGCAAGCCAAGTGCGGACCTACGTTGCAATGAAAACATTTCCCAACGCCGCAGCTCATATTTTTTTCCATGGATAAATAAATAGTATTGTCCGCAAACCCTAAGTCTACTAGTTTCAATGTGACAAATTTCATCATAATTGGAGGGCCGCAGACAATTGCGACCGCATTTTTAGGATCGATCCCGGAACCCTCAAGGATAGTGGTTACGATCCCGACTTTTCCTTTCCATTTTTCATCCCCGCGGTCTACGCTGACCACCATGTCTATTTTGTCCTTCTTTTCCCAGGTTTTTAGCTGTTCTTTGTAAGACAAATCTTGCGGGCTGCGGCCGCCAAAGCGGATATAAAGTTTTTTGTAGTTATTTATATTATGGAAAAGTGCCAGCAAAAGCGCTCTTAAAGGAGCAAGCCCTACGCCGCCTCCTACTACAAAAACTTCTTTGCCGTGCCATTTGTCAATCTCGTATCCTTTGCCGAGCGGGCCACGAAGTCCAACATATTCCCCGACTTTTAGTTGTTCGTGGAGGAGGCTTGTGACTTGACCGGCTTTCATTATGGAAAATTCCAGGGTTTCGGTTTGGTACATGGAAGAAGAGGGGGTAAAAGGTGCTTCCCCAATTCCGGGATAGGTGACCTGCATAAACTGCCCGGCAGCAAACCTCATCGGTTCTTCTGGCCGGAGCACAAAAGTCTTGATGTTTGGAGTTTCCTGGATGATATTTTCTACTTTTGCTTTTATAGGACGGTAAATGTTTTCCATTATTTCAATTTTGCTCCCAATAAAACGGCTTTTTCCTGGATTTTAAACGCTTTGCGCATGTCGATGTTCCCCATGCAGCACTCAATGCAGCGGCCGCAGCCTACACAAGTGTATCTGCCCAGTCTTTCGTAGGAATAATTAAACTTACATTCGTATCTGTTTTCCAGCCTTTGGGAAAGTTTTCCTCTGGGATTGGCTCCTCCTGCGACTTTGGTGTAAGAGGATTGCAAACAGAAATCCCAGACCTTTAAACGTTCAAGGTTTGGAGACTTCCCTTGGTCCAAAAGCAAAAAGCAGGTGCAAGAAGGGCAGACCCGGTTGCAGGCAGAGCATTCAACGCAGGTTTTAGTGATTTCTTTCCAAGCGCTGGTATCCAGGCTTTTTTTGTGTATCTCATCCAAAGAAGACTTGAATGAGTATTCTTTGTTTATTTCTTCAACTTTTTCTAGAATAGCCTGGCGGTTGTCTTCTTGTTTGTTCCTTCCCACCAAAGAAAGGTCGGTAAAAAACTTTTTCCAGCTGCTTACAAAAGCTTCTCCTTTGGGGCTGCCAATATCTACTGCGTAGCCGTCTTCCAAAGGGCTTAAATTCAGGTCATAGCCTTTTTCAGGATATGGTTTTCCTCCTACCAAAGTGCAAAAGCAATTAGGGGTTGCATCGTCACAGTCGGAAGAAATGATCAGCAAATTGTCTCTGCGTTTCTGGTAAAAAGCGTCTTTAAATTCTCCTTCGCCAAATACGCGGCTTAAAACCTCTATGGCAGAAAGATCGCAAGCCTTTACTCCGAGTAAGACCAATGCAGGTGCTTTAATGTCATATTCTTTATCCCCAAAGTATTGGGATACGGTTTCCAGCAGCTTATAGATAAATTGTTTTGGCGAGTCTACAGTGCGGAATTTGTTTAAGACGATTTGGCCCAAATTCTCTGTGTTTATTTTTGAAAAAGTAAGGGTGTTTTCGTTGTAGACATGGGGGACCGGGGCGTAGACAATTTGGGTTTTAAGTAATTCTTTTACTAGAGCTTCTAGGTTTTCTATACTAATAAAATGGCCAACCACGAAAAATTCTACCTTTCTAACCCCTAAGGGGAATAACCTGCATATTATAGTAAAAAAAGCGTTATGGTACAAGGTTCGTTTAGAGTATAATGATGATTATTTTTAACCATGAAGACGCTTAAAAACTCGATATTTTTATTGTTTTTTGTTTTTCTCCTTGTTTTAGGGTTGGGACACATCCTTTTTGCTTTGACCGTAGAAGACATCTCTATCGAAGCCAAGTTGATGACTGAAAGAGAAAAAAGAATGGCTACGATACCGGTGCTTTACGGTTATGTAAGTACCTGGGAAGCTAAAAAAGTAGCGCTTACTTTTGATGACGGGCCTAAAGCCGGTTTTACAGACAGGATTTTGGATGTTTTGAAGAAAAAAAACGCTAAAGCAACCTTTTTTCTGATTGGATGGGGGATATCGGAGCACCCGGATTTAGTCAGGAGGATAGTGGCTGAAGGGCACGATATTGGGATCCACGGTTTAAGCCATGTGGACCTGGAAAAGCTTTCCCCTTTTGAGATTGAATATGAGCTGACCAAAACCCGGGAGTTGATCCAGAAGGAAACCGGTGCGGAAATTTATTTTTTCCGTCCGCCTGGAGGGGATCTGAATGACGAGGTTTTGGGAATTGCCAGAAAATACGGGTTGTCTGCAATAATGTGGAAGAAGTCGATAGGGGATTATACCCATAAAGATGGTTACGAGCCTGATCCAGAGGACATTTTAAAACGCGCTAAGAAACATTTTTCCAATGGAGGGATTGTAATTTTCCACGAAGGGTTGGAATCTACAATTACTGCATTGCCTGAAGTTATTGATTATTATCGCGCCAATGGTTACTGTTTCAAGCGGGTTTCGGATTGGTATAGATAACCCTCAACCAATAAATCTCCCCCGGTTTTTGTAACGCTCATATCGTGGATCTGCCAGGCATCGGTTAATTTTGCAATCCCTGTTCCTTCTACTGCAGTTTTGGCTTCTCTGCCTCCTACAATCTTGGGCGCAATAAAAAAGAGGACTTTATCTGCCAGCCCTGTTTCCAGAATAGAAGCATTTACTTCTCCTCCGCCTTCAATGAGGATGGAAGTGATTTGGCGCTTGCCCAATTCCCGGAATAAGGTTTTAAGATCAAGCTTGCCGTTTTTGGCAGGAACCACAATTACTTCTACTCCTTTTTTCTCAAAAGCGCGGACCTTTTTTGCCGGGCACTGTTTTGAGATTGCCATAATAGTAGGAGCAATGCTGGTATTTAGGATATTTGAATTTATAGGGGTTTTGCCGTAGCTATCCAAAACGATGCGGATCGGGTTTTTTACTTTCTTGACCAATCGGACATTTAAGGTGGGGTCATCATTTAATACGGTATTAATGCCAACCAGGATTGCATCGTAAACATTTCTTAGGTGATGGGCTTGTTTAAGAGATTCAGGGCCTGCAATCCAGTGGCTACTTCCTTTGGCTGTAACAATCTTGCCGTCCAAAGTGGCGGCTACTTTAATGACTATAAAAGGAATTCCAGTGGTAATATATTTAAGAAAAACCTCGTTTAATCTTTGGGCTTCTTTTTCAAATAATCCTTGTTTTACTTCTATGCCTGCATCTTTGAGGATTTTAAATCCCTGGCCGTTTACCAGCGGATTTGGGTCTTGCATTGCCGCAACCACTTTTTTTATCCCAGCGTTTATGATGTTAGTAGTGCAGGGGGGGTTATTGCCGTAGTGGCAGCACGGTTCTAGGTTTATATATAATGTAGAGCCTTTTGCTTTCTTACCTGCTTTTTTAATTGCCCAGGTTTCTGCATGCGGGGTGGCTACTTTATCGTGGTATCCGGTGCTGATCACTTCTCCGTCTTTAACTAAGATTGCTCCAACCAAAGGATCGGGTGAAGTTGTCCCTTCGGCTTTTTTTGCCAACCCCAGTGCCAGGAGCATGAATTTTTGGTCTTCTGGCGTGAATTTCATGGGATTATTATAGCAAAGATTTGTGCAAGTTTGGGGCTTTTTGGAGCGATATATATACATATGAGAATAGACAGTGAGGCAGCGGCCTCCACATACTTCCGCGTGGTCCAAAAGGCTTCTCCAGAAGTGGAAGAGAAAATTGAAGAGCTTTTTGAAGCAGCAGCCCAAAAAGACGGGAATGCCGCTTTAAGTGAAGCTGAGGCACAAGCAGTAGAAGAGAGCTTAAATTATTATGATCAGCTTAATCGCAGTTCTCTGGGGCTCTATACTCTAGAAACAGTGAATCAGGCGTTTGGGGATATTTCAAGGTGGAGCAGGGGTATGCTTGATCCGGAAATCAAGGCGAAACTCCTTGAGCATGGTTATGCCCTTGATCCTTTAGACGGGGCGCTGCATTCAACCTATATTACCCAAAGACCTGCCAAACATGATCCAGGCGATTGGACCACTCCGCTTATAGCCGGAACAGTAGAAGATATTAGAGAAGGCACACATAGGGTTTTTTCAAAATATACTGGATTAGAAAATTGTGTCCGGATAGAAAAAGAGGGTAAACCAGTAATTTATGTTGTAGATAATCATAATATGGCGTTTTTTGCTTGGGAGGAGTCACTGGCAATGGGAGCGGCATCCAAAGGATCAGAACTTGTGCATATTGATGCTCATAGCGATTCTAGTGCAGAGACAGGACTTTTTTCTGGTGAAAAAATTCCAGAGAGATTGGCAACTTATACACTTGAAACTTTAATCCCGGGTACTTTTATTGTTCCCGCAGTTGCAGATGGGACCATAAAAGATTTTTGGTTTTTCTATTCTTCTCCAAAAGAAGATTTAGATTCCGATGGTTTAGGGAAGCTTGTTTGTACAAGAAAAACTGCTTCACAGCCTAGTTATGCGTGCGAGAGTAACGATGAGTATAAACCACAGGTTTTTACGCATCCTTGGCAACGGGCCGTTAGCTTGAGTACTATCGTAAGCAAAACAGCTTCCGGCAAACTAATCCTGGATATTGATCTGGATGCTTTTGTGGGAATAAAAGAAGGACAAACTGAAGAAGAGTTTGCTAAAACCATTGAACTCATGAAAACAATAGCCCGCAAAGCCAGCGTTATAACCATTGCAACCAGTCCAGGTTTTGCAAATCAGAAAGTTGCGGTTGATCTTGCCAAAAGAATAGTAAGGGCAATTACACAAGATGAATAACATGAGTGGAAAGAGGCTTAAATAATGGTTGATGTAAGCAGTTTGGGAACAGGCAGAGTTAGAATTATGAAGGGATTTGAAACTAATGTTTCTGTCCCTGATTCCTGTTCTCCCGATAAAGAAGAAGGGGTCTATGAGGTCACCATTGTTCCTGGCCAAACCACGGCAAAAGAATTGGCAGCACAATTATCTCTTTTGGGCGTGAGATATGTGGATGTAGAGGAAATACAAGAGATTGCGGGAGCGAATCAGGTCTTGGATGCCAAAGAGTTGACTGTGCTTGATGATTATTTGGAAAAAACCACGATGCGTTCCGAACTGGGGGAGGTGGGAGTGGATGCTGCTTATATTATGAGCGTTCTTACCCCGGCAAAAGTAGCCAGTAAAGAATATCTCGAGGCACTGAAAGAATTGCATCAAGCAGGCGTGGCAATAACCCACCGCTTTATTATGTATTTCCCTATTGAGAAAGCGTTAAATAAAGATTATTTGAATGGATTAAAAGAATTGGTGAGCGCAGGAGTTGGGGTTAGTCATTTAATGATCAGTGCTTTAGATATGGAAAAGGTTTTAGATAGAAATTTTTTGGAGGGGTTAAAATTCCTGCAAAAAGCAGGGGTGGAGGTGGGGTGGAAATTAGCTATCTCTCTTACAAGTATTAGGATGCAAAGCCAGGCATATCTTGAGTGTTTGATCAAAGCACAAGGGAATGCCAGGATAGCGGACAGGGATTACATAGCGGCTTTGACCGGCAAAGACTTTACTTCTGTGGCCTCTATTTCGGAATTAATTAGTATTTATCAGTCTGCATATGAGGATAAAACCGCTGCCCATATTTTGTCTGAAGAATTAAGCAAAAAAATGCTTCAATTTGTTTTTGGTATGAATGACCTTCATGAATCTTCAGACGAGGCCAGGTTAGCGGTAATTGCAGGATTTTTGGCGGGTGAATTATACTCCCTAGTTATTTTTGGGCACCAAGAGGTTTTTACTTCCACTTTTAACTTGATTTTTCAGGAAACCCTTAAGCAAATGAAAGAAGAAGGGCTAGATGCATATTCTTTAATCGAACGGAATGACAGCAAGTTTTTAAACTACAGGCAGTTTTTGGCGGTTTGTGCTGGATTTGGCAGGCTTACCGAATTTCTTGACACCATTGTTGATCAAGATAAAAAAATAAAGCTGTTGAATAAATTTGTGGGGGAGTTGGATGTGGCGGAAGACAAGCTTCAGGAAGCAGTAAGTATTGCGGAATTGATGCTTTATAATAAAGACCCCAAAATTGCCGCTTTGCTTGAAAAGAGTTTTTTGGAGGCGGTTGGTAAAGCCAAGGATCCGGAAACTCAAAAATTGTATGCAATGATCGGGTCTCTTTATTATGCGGAAAAACATTCTCCGGAGTTTAAGCGGTTTGCAGAAGCATATCCGGTTAAACCGGTTACTTTTATAAACCGAAAAGATTTAGTTAACAAGCAGAATGAAGTAATAGAACAAATGTATTTTTATGGGGACAAAGACGGGGTCGCCAGTTTTAATAGCTTTATGGGAAAATACAAGGAGGATGAATCTTGGCATATTGAAGAGCATGCTAATTATGTTGTTGTGACTAAGCAAGCGAATGGAGTAAAAGTTAAGATTTATGCAAATCGTCCGGGGAGTGAAAAAGGAGTGGAAGAGATTGACGATAAGTTAAGAGCAGAGGGGAAAGAGGTTTCAATCTTGGTCCATAGAGGGCATAGTTATCATGCTCCGGATACGATTCCAAGAATTCCTTCTTCTGTAAAAATAGTTTTTATGGGTTCATGTGGAGGTTTTGGGTGGGTGCTAGGTATTTTACGCAGAGCTCCCGGAGCACAGATTGTAGCAACTAAAGGGAGGGGAACTGCAAACATAAACGAGCATTTATTAAAGGATATAAATGAGGAACTGTTTTTACCGCAATTAAAATGGGATCGTGTTTGGAAAAAAGCGGAAAGACAAGTGGGAGACAAAAAGAATTTCCCGTATTATATCCGTCCGGACCGCAACATTGCCGCGCAATTGATAGGTTTATATACAGCACAGACACAATAAAGATTATCAGACATCATTCCTCCCACTGTATTCATGCTTC
>JAPLLA010000066.1 GCA_026387795.1 Candidatus Saganbacteria bacterium
GGCAGGCGTGTTAAACCAGACTACACTACGGGCCCCCGTAGACAAATCCGAAACTTTATTATACCAGCTTGAAGGGATTTTGTTAACCAATGAATATGAAACTATGATATAATTTTTATATTAATTTAACATTTGGTTGTTAGTCGTTTGTTGTTAGTTGTAAGTTAAATTTTGGAGGAGTGGCCGAGCGGCTGATGGCGCTGGTCTTGAAAACCAGTATACCGTCTAACGGTATCGGGGGTTCAAATCCTCCCTCCTCCGAGTTGAAAACGAAGCGAAGAGGCATCGGGGGTTCTCCCGCTCCTTATTATTAAAAAATATAATGAGTGCGGGATCCCCGGTTTATACCGGGGAAAATCCTTCCTCCTCCGATCTAGAAATTCGATATTAGAAAATTAGACATTAGAAATTAATGAGCTATACATACATCATCTTCAACAAGCCCTGCGGGGTGCTTTCCCAATTTACCGACCAAGAAGGCCGGCAGACCTTAAAAGACTATATAAAAACCCCAGGCGTCTATGCTGCAGGACGGCTAGATTTTGACAGTGAAGGGCTGCTGCTTCTTACCAATGACGGGGAGATAAACCACCTCTTAACTGACCCAGAGTACAAAAAACCAAAAATCTACCTGGCCCAGGTTGAAGGGGATCCAACAGAAGAACGGCTTAATGATTTGCGCAAAGGACCTGTCATCAATGGCAAGAGAACTACCCCACCCAAGGTAGAGTTGCTTAAAGAAGAACCAAGGCTATGGGAAAGGACAAAACCGATCCGGTTCAGGAAAACTGTACCCACCCATTGGCTTAAGATCACCATTTACGAAGGGATCAATCATCAGGTCCGCAAAATGACCGCAAAAGTAGGCCTACCCTGTTTAAGGCTGGTTAGAACCTCGATTGGTCCCCTGGAACTGGGAAAGCTTCAGCCTGGAGAATATAAAGTGATCCCTAAGCCAAGATTGGAGGTATAGTCATGAGCATCTTTGAAGCCATCATGTTAATCTGTTTTGGTGCAGCGTGGCCGTTTTCGATCCACAAGTCGTGGGTAACTATGCAAAATACCGGTAAAAGCATCCTTTTTCTATTTATTGTCCTGTTAGGATACATTTCCGGGATCATCAACAAGCTGCTTTACAATTTTAATGGAGTGATTTACCTTTATATCCTCAATGCAGTAATGGTCACAATCGATATAATAATCTATTACCGGAATAAGAAATTGGAACATGTTTAAATATACGATTCCCAAATTAAGATTATTATCAGAAAAACCATCCCACGGCCGAGATTGTCCCGCAGGATCAGGTGATTGTAATCCTTCTGGCTCGCATGCTGCCTTTGGGATATGTACTCCTACAGGTGGCAGTGCTATATCTTGTTCAGCCACTGGCAACAGTGCAACTGAAGGTTGTGTTACAGGAGAAGGATTCTAGTTTATTTATCCTTTTTACCACAGCTAGTAAGGATTAGAAAAAAAACATAGGGACATTTAATTCTATAACCCAGGATTGAAATTCTTAAATAACATCAACGCTGCGCCATTTTGATTGTCATCATCAGTAATCAAGCACCAATGATTTGGATCTGAAGCAGGTTGAAAACCAAAGCCTTCAAGGTTTCCAGTCTTTGGTGCCACAAATTCCGCTAATGTTGCGAGGTGCCTTTCACCGCCGCTTACATAAGAAGATAAGGTTGTAACTTCGAGATAATTAGACCCGGTGTTATGCCAAACATATAAATGTCCGTTTGAACGATCAAATTCCAGATCAGAACTTTCAATTTGCCGTGTTTTATACGCTCCAACAAAAGTCTTGGTACTGCTATTGGGATCAAGATCAAAAACATATACCCTTCCCCCGTTTTGGTGCGCAATAAACATTAATCCACCCATCCCATTTACGCTGCTTGGATATGGGTTTCCAGAACCATCAACAAAATCCCAATACGACAGCCATTCATCCGGTACAAAAGTGATCCCTTCTGGCCCTTGAGACCCATCATAAGCCGGTATATTGGCAGATATATCCCATTGTCTGATCCACACCGGGTAGTGTCCATAGACAGAGACATCATATTTCTTAATTATGCCGACCCTTTCGTCTATTACATAAACATTACTCTCATCGTAATTTACCTGACAAATACCTTCAAAATCTCCATGGTTCACAGCTTCGGACGTTACAAACTTTGCCTGCACTCCTCCACTGGTAGCAATTTTTAAACTCCCCACCCCATCCTCATCCAACGCCCAAAATGCAGAAGGACCGCCATTTCGGCATACCCAAAACATCCGCGTTTCGGGATTCCACGTAGCACTGCTCATGTTGGAATTAAAACCAGTGGGGTCAAGTCCGGTAAGAATAGTTGACGATTGCCATGTTTCTCCTGGCCATGCACTAGTACTTACCGTAGTCGGAAGCGAAACCGTAGGTGTAGATGAAGGTGTAGGAGGAGGCATGGAACCATGTTCCGCTGTAATCTCTGCTTTCCACCTGCTGTAATAATAATTTAGTAGAGGAACAAATTCAGTAGTAGCTTTTTGGTTCCCAGTAGCATTCGGATGATTATCACTGCTATGGTAAGGCGAAACGCCATCATAATCTCCGGCATAGGTACGTTCAACGCTACCACTAACAATGCGGTGATGAGAATTTGTTTCAGAAAGCGTGCAGTACAAATCGTAGACTACCACATTGCTTCGATGATAATCTTTCAGCCATCCAGAAGAAGTATCTACCAGCCAATCGCAAAGCTCTTTGGTTTTCAGATAACTGCTAACCGATGAGTCTCCTGGAGGAGTAACTAGAATAAATAATTTTTCTGGATGTGCATAAAAATATGGTAGTAAAGCATTGTAATATGCTTCTTCGGTTTCAATACTGCTTCCCACCTCGCTGTTGGCATAACCGGACTTAAATATGACGATCTCATTTTCTCCGCCCGGATCACTAATTGCATTGTTGTAATCATAATGCGAACTATTATTGTATACATATGACATTTTGCTATCAGTAAACCATACTCCCCAATTATTTATATCAGTAAATGAACCCAAATTATCTCCTGCTGCTGCACTCCAGCCATAGTCAGTTTCTGTAACATAATAATGATTATTGTTCAGCGCAGTACCCAATCCACCGTTAGAACTGCTGATCCAATTGCCACCGCAGGTGTGATGGATAAAACAGAGTTTTGCAACTGTTTGCCTATCCCAGTTAGTACCATCCGATGAGCGCCACACATCGCTCCTATACTCATTCCCGTCTTGCCCACCCACCACATACATGTAAGTACCAAGCGTTAAAACCGTGTGCCCTCTCCTGGCAGAAAAATATGCACTGTCAGTTGCACGCGTCCAATTAACCCCATTAGATGAAGACCTGTTGTATCCGGTATCATCACGCCCGCCAATCACCCAGATCTTGCTGTCAAACACTGTGCTGCCGTGACCCCGGCGAGGATCAAAACCTGCATTGGAAGTTGCACATGTCCAACTTACCCCATCTGAAGAATACCAAACATCGCTTTTATACACACCGTTAGCGCATCCTCCAATCACCCACATTTTGCTGTCAGATACAACGCTACTTTGCCCGAAACGAGCAGCAAAACCTGCATTGGAAGTTGCTCGCGTCCAGTTTACTCCGTTGGATGAATACCAGACATCATTCTTGTATCCAGTGCTATCATATCCTCCAATAACCCAGATCTTATTATCCAACACTACACTGCTTTGTCCCCTGCGGCCAGAAAAACCTGCTTCTGCTGTAGCACACGTCCAGCTGATACCGTCCGATGAATACCAGACATCATTTTTATAGCCGTCACTCGTAAAGCCTCCAATCACCCAAATCTTATTGTCAAATGTAACGCTGCTGTGATAAACCCTGGCTTGAAACAGGGCAGCTGCAGTACTTCTGGTCCAATCCACCCCATCCGAGGAACTCCATACATCATTCTTCATCCCACCTGTACCACACCCTCCAATAATCCAAAGTTTACTGTCAAAAACCACACTGCTGTGACTGATGCGTGCAGCAGAAAAAGTAGAAGTAATGCTGTTGCTATTATCCCCCAAATAAACCGGGTTAGAGTTGGATGCGGGTCTACCGCAGCCAGAAACAAAAAGCATGACTCCTATAATTATTATTACCACCCAAAATATGGCGGCTTTTAATTGTTTACTTTGCATTTTCATTCTTCACCATCTTATTAACCAATCGAAATAATTGATCCAAAATTGCACTAAAAAGCGATTAATTTTGTTTCGAAAGTAAAGAGGAAGCCCCTTTTCTGGGACTTTACCATCTTATTATACTGAAGAAAGAGGCACCTTACAATCTATTACAGGAATCAAAGGCTAGAAAAGGGATAGAAATAGGGATAAGGGTTTGGAAGCCAGTATGGAAGCTAGAAGTAGAAGTTGGTCTATGGAGCTAGTTCTGGTTTCTAGTTTCCAAGACCAGTTTCTATACCGGCATCTATACCCAACACCCATTTTCCAACTTCAATATTTTTGAACCCCAGACGCCCAAAATAATCGGTTTTAGGTGTTTACAACCCCCCAAAAGCAATGGTAGAATGTCGGGTCTTTGTTTTTTCAAGGAGCGTAAACATGATAAAAAAAATATTTTTAACTTTTATAGCCTTAACAGTCCTAACCGAGATCTGCTATGGCCAGCAAGACCTG
>JAPLLA010000028.1 GCA_026387795.1 Candidatus Saganbacteria bacterium
CATGCAAGTTTTATGCCCCCAACCCCGATAATATATGTGTCCGAGCGGATTTAACATGCTTGGGACAAGGAGGAAAAGAAAATGGCAGGACCTAATGGAGTAACACCAGGGACTCAAACAATTTGCACTTCGGTTAAGGACCAGACAGGTAAAAACGAGCCAATCTGTTTAAATATTACTACTCTGGCTGACGGATCCATGGAAGTAGAAATACCAAAAGGGACGTCCCTAAGTACTTTAGATGAAATTCTTATGGGGGAAGATTACTACAGAAAAGAGAAAACTGTAGAAGAAAGAAAAAACCCCGAAACCGGAGAAGTGAAAAGATATGCCAAAGTAATTCTTCAAAAAAATGTGGCCTCAACAAATTTCGGGGAAGAAGATGCAGCAATCGTTAACGTTGTTCTCCTACCCTCGACAGCAGAACCAGAGAAGGCTGGCCCATCTCCGAAACCTGCTCCTTCGACTACAACTGAACCTGGAACAGTAAAACGTCAATGGACTTCAGATGAATTAACGGGCCTTGCAATGGGAACAATAGAAGAAGACAAAGATGGAAACCCAGTACCAGTTAAAGTAGATATCACACAATAAGTATTTATCCAAAGAGTTGATTTAAAAGAAGGGCTTCAGCCTTACCAGGTTGAAGCCTTTCTAGTTTTATAGGGGAGGAGCAACCATCGGCATAAGCACAGGATACTGAGGAAAAAATTCCTGTTCCATACTTTTGCTTCTATCCTGCCTGCCATACGTAGGCAAATGTATAACATAATCCGCTTCCCTAAAGCCATCTAACCTTAATATAAAAGCCCGATCAAGCCATCCCAGCTTTTTGAGCACTCGATCAAAAGAATAGGATGGATTAAACCTGCCGCCATTTAAAACCACAGATACCACTTTTGCCCCAGGGTACGCCCTATGCAGAAAAAACGGGATCCTATGTTTTTCTACATGCGAATTTCCCCAAAGCCAAAAAGCCACATCCTTTTTACCAGGGTCCTGCCCAAAATTAAAATACATCACTACTGTTTTTTATCTTGATTCAATAGATCAAAATACCCGTTGGCGGATGAAAAGGTCATTGGCACGTTTAACTCCGCATTGGAACCAACCAGGTTATAACATTCCAGAGAAACCGCTTTTAAAAAGGTCTCTGCCAAGCGTTCTTTGGCCTTAGCCAAAGCCGAGTCCTTGCCCAAAAACTCGCCATAGTCAATGTTAAAATGCCGTTTGCCGGTTACTAAATAGTTGTCAATTAAAGACTGGTCATTATTTCTATTAAAAAGTTCCCAAACCACATGTGTAATCCCTTGTACCTGTAATTGATCTCTCCCTTCTGTTATAAGTTCAGTAAAAAACTCGGCTTGTTGTTCTGCAAAGTGGTTATTGCCAAAAACCAAATGCACATCCTGGCCTTTTGCGCTTGAATCTATCTCTGTCTGCAAAACCGCGTAAACCTCTCTATTGTCAGCATGGCTTATCCAAGTAATCTGCCCATTTTGAGCAGCTTTTAGCAAAAACAATTCCAATTCAGCATCATTTTCAGGTAGTGTTTTTAAAGCTAGCTCTGCAGGGGAAAGAGTAAGATCGGAATTTGCAAAAGGGTCTTCTGTTGAAGTGGGCGCACAAGATGCAGATATGTTCCCGTCATTACAGGATTTGGTGTTTGGCCACAGAGAATAGTCAAACGGCAATCCCTGTGAAACTGCAGCTCTATAATAACAGCCATCTGGTCCAGCCAAGGTAATCCGCTCCTTACCTATATCTATCGACCCTTCCAGCAAAAATTGCACTCCCGGCACAACTATTTTTCAGAAAATTGGGATTAGGGCTTGGATGCCGGTATGGAAACCAGAAAATAGAAATGGATGCTGGGCCTAGCTTCCAGTTTCCAAGACCAGCTTCCATACTGGCTTCCATACCCTTATCCCTATTTCCGGCTTCATAAAAAAATGCCCTACCCATGCAAGTTTTACGGCCCTTACCCCGATAATATAGGTGATTGACAGGCCTTTAAAAATCATTCCCTAGAGGAGGTGTCTTAAGGCTTAAGAGGATAAAGCCGGTTTTGGATTCATAGGTAAAAAAACCTGAGCTATAGCAAGACGAGTCCCTAGACTCGCAAAGCTCGCTTAGGACAAGGAGGAAAAGAAAATGGTAGGAGGACCAGATTTAGGTATAAAAAAAGTAGTGGTAAGTGGAGGAGGACACTGTGATTCTACGGGGCTTCAATATGCAGTTTGCTCGGGACCAAAGACTCCAATACAAATAATTGATGGGGCTCAAGCTGAAAGTCGTATAACGCCCAAGGAGGCAAGAGAAGCTAAGGCAGCTTACTATGCACTACAAGGAAAAGAAGTTGTTGTAGTTGGGTCCGGAAATTATCTGGTCGTTAAACCAGAAGACCGAGCAAAAACCGCACAACAATTATCAAGCCTTAAGGCGGCATTAGGCGAGACAGCAACAGTAGGAGGGACATCACTGGCAAGCATTGAATTAACAAGTGATACACCGGACTTACTAACCGCCGGGAACCTACCAAAAACAGCAACACTTTTCCCTGGTACTGGAGAACCAAAAATAACTGTAACTTATACAGACGACACCCAACGGGAGATCCCCTTAACACCAGGAAAAACAGAAGAAATCTACTTGGGCAAAGAGCCAAGTAAAGCGCCGGGTGGGGTCTCATTATTACAGTAATCTATTAATAACAAGTTCCGCAACGCAGACGAGTAACAACCCCCTGTGGTTCAAAACCATTAGGGGGTTGTTTTATATATTCGATCTTTTTCCCTTTTGAAACAGGTAAATGAACAATTATATCCGCATCCCTAACCCCGTCCGGAAGAACCCAAACAAACATCTCATTTTCTAATCCCATTTCACGAACTACTTCATCAAAAATTAGTTTTGTATCGTAAGCTCCTCCAGTAATAATAATAGATAGTGATTGTTCCTTTGCAGGCAAATATTTGGGCAAGCCCTCCTTTTCCACATGAGAACTCCCCCACTCTGCCATCACGACTTTTCCAGTGCTTTGTTTTCTAAAATTACCGACTATACCCTGCAAATAAACATAAATATTCTTCTCTCCAAAAATCACCTTTCCGTCTTTTATGGCTTGAGCAAACATTGCCTTGACTTGTTCCACATCCTTAGGAAGAGGCACATAACTTTTTCCTCTTTCTACTCTCTGGCCCAAAAACATCTGAAAAGCGGCCGGAGTGTGCGGTACCTCTATGACCGGATCGCTTTTGCCAAATAATTTTGCCAGTAAAAACTGGACTGCATTATAATCTCTTATTTCCAATAACTGGTGTCTGGCAAAACCTGCTGTCTCAATCTCTTTCTGCTTTTTATAATACAAATCCGCAGCATAAAAATCATAATGATAGCTAGTTGCACCCGGCTCAATATAATTGCCGCTGGCAATCATTAGTGACTGTAGTAGGATCGGTTCTATAATTTGCCCTTGCGGTTTATAAGGAGGATTTATGGTTAAACAGGTCCCCAAAAACGAGAGTACTTGCTGATTTCCTGTTTGCATATAACTGTCAATATATCCTTGTAAATCATAATCACATTCGTTCCCCTTTACAGTAGCAGCCTTATTGCCTGCTGTCACAATCGCATCTTGTACGCTTTTGGGGCTCTGCTCTCCAAATTGAAAAGATTCCATAGAAACAACCTGGACCCCATCCAACATCAAAGCATCCCTGCCTTTTACCAGTAATTCATTAAAGAAAAGATGCTGCTCTGGAATCGCATGATTGACACCAAAAAAGAAATATAGATTAAAATCATCTTGCCCGGTAAAAGGAGCGTCTTCTACTTTGTTACCAGCAACCAACGAGATTGCGGTACCATAAAAAGCATTTAGAGACAAAGTTACAGGCGGAGCCATATTGATTTACTCCATAAAAAAGAAAATAGGAATCCCATATATTTATCGCTTAAATTGTTAGCGGATTTCAAAAAGAAGAAGATATTTATTGAGCAATTATTTCAAAACCACCCTATCCACCCCATCTATCTCCACCAGCTCCACTTGTACATTCTGGTCCTTATCAGTAGGAATTTCGCGGCCTACAAAATCCGCTTTAATCGGCATTTCGCGGTGCCCCCGGTCAACCAGAGCTGCAATCTGCACTTTTGCCGGTCTACCATAGTCTTTTAAACCATCCAAAGCTGCACAAGCAGTGCGGCCTGCATAGATGACATCGTCCACAAAAACCACTATTTTGTCTGCAATCGGAAAAGGAATTTCTGACCTTCTAATAGTAATGTATTTACCCTTTTTATTTAAATCGTCCCGGTAAAAAGAGACATCCAAAGCCCCAATCGGAAGCTCTGTCCCTTCTATACCTTTAATGATAGTTGAAAGCCTTTTTGCCAAAGGAACCCCCCGCGCTACAATCCCCACCAAAACCACATTCTCAACACCTTTATTTGCTTCTACAATTTGATGCGCAATCCGTTTTAATGCGCGCGCGATATCTTCTTCGGTCATGATCACTTTTCCGCTCGCGGCCTTAACCTTTTGTTTCTTTGACATGCTTTTCTCCTTTTAGACTAGTTTCTGTACTTCTTCAACCAATAGATCCAAAACCTTTTGGTCTTGGGACTCCAGATAAATCCGAACTAAGGGTTCAGTACCAGATGGACGGATCAAAAGCCAGCTCCCTCCATCCAAAACCAATTTTACCCCATCTATAGTCTTAACTTCCACCACTTTTATTCCCGCAAACTCTTTGGGAGGATTGTTTTTCAAGCTCCCTACCAAAGCTTGTTTCTTTTCTTCCGTTAAATGCAGATTGATCCGCTTTTGATAAAAAGGACCAATCTTTTTAATTAAGTCCTGGTATATTTGGGAAAGAGGTTTTCCTCTGCGGATGATCATCTCAGAAACAAGAAGACATGCCAGTATCCCGTCTTTTTCAGGAATGTGTCCTAAGATCGAAAGACCCCCACTCTCCTCCCCCCCAATAATCACATCCTCTTTCATCATTACTTCTGCAATGTATTTAAATCCCACCGGCGTCTCATGGAGCTTAATCTTATGCAGAGCCGCAACTTTATCAATCATCGAGGTAGTAGCAACGGAACGCACTACAGAACCAGAAATTCCGCGGTCAGTCACCAAATATTCAAAAACCAGAGCAATCACTTTGTTTGCTTCCAGAAACTCCCCTTTTTCATTTACAATCCCAAAACGGTCCGCATCCCCATCGTTTGCAAGTCCTACTGCTGCTCCACTTTTTACTACTTGTTTCATAAGGTCGCCAAGATATTCTTCACTTGGTTCCGGGTTACCTCCGCCAAAAAGGACATCTCTGTAGCCATGGATCTCTTCTACCTGGCATCCTAATTCCTGCAGCAATTGTCCCATGTAGTCGCGGCCTGAACCATAAATTGGATCGTAAACCACTTTTAGTTTGGCTTTTTTAAACAACTCTACATTTATAAATTCTTTAATGTGTTCCAGATAACGTTTTTTTGGATTAAACCGTTCAATGTTATGGACCACCGGAGGAAATTCCGGCATCCCCTTCTGCTCAATCTCTGCCAGATATTGTTCGATTTATTTAGTAATTCCCGTATTTGCAGGTCCGCCGTAGTCAGGAATAAATTTGATCCCCATATATTGGGCAGGATTATGGCTGGCAGTAAGCATGATCGCACCTGATGCTTTGCGGTCAAGCACTGACCAGGCAACCACAGGTGTTGGCAAATCTGTTTCCGCAAAAAGGCAAGTAATTCCATTGGCCAAAAAGATTTTTGCTGCTTCTTCCGCAAATTTATCTGCCAAAAATCTGGCATCGTAACCAATAATCATAGGCTTACTGCCAATGTTCTGTGATTTTAAGTAGAGAGCAATTGCATATGCAACTTTGCGCAGGTTATCAAAGGTAAATTCATCGCTGATGATGGCACGCCAGCCGTCTGTACCGAATTTAATCATGGGGGTGATTTTATCATAAGCAGTAAGGAATTGAAAGCATGCCTGAAATAAAGTAGAATCTTCTCTCATGCAGGAAAAATTCATCAAAGCAACAATCAAAGAAGCCCAAAAAGCAGCTAAAAAACTGGAGGTCCCGGTTGGTGCAGTGGCAGTTAGAAATAATAAGATTATTGCCCGGGCACACAACACGCGCGAAACAAGCCTTGATCCCACTGCACACGCAGAAATACTTTGCATCCGCAAAGCTGCAAAAAAGATCGGCCGCTGGCAGCTGTTTGATATCACACTCTACATCTCACTTAAGCCCTGCCCCATGTGCAAGCAAGCAATTAAGCAGGCAAGGATTAAGAAAGTAATCGTGGCACCTGCAAAGTATGGTAAAATACTAAGCACTTTCTTTAAGCAATTAAGAAAATCAAAGTAGCGTGGAGGGGTGCCGGAGCGGCTGAACGGGCTCGCCTGGAAAGCGTGTATACGGGAAACCGTATCGAGAGTTCTCCCGCTCATTATTATTAAAAAATATAATGAGTGCGGGATCCCGCCTTTGGCGGGAAAATCTCTCTACCTTTACTAGCAAAGGATCAAGTGTGTTTTATGTTTATGTTTTAGGGAACTCTTCTGGTAAACATTACATTGGGTTTACTTCCAAAACCCCAGAAGAGAGAACTTTAGAACATAATCAATCAAAAACAAGGTGGACAAAATTTAAGGGCCCTTGGAAACTTCTTTACGTAGAAAGTTTTGCAACCAAAGTTGAGGCTCAAAAAAGAGAAAAGCAAATAAAAGGTTACAAGGGCGGCAACGCTTTTAAAAACATGTTACGGAGGGGTGCCGGAGCGGCTGAACGGGCTCGCCTGGAAAGCGTGTATACGGGAAACCGTATCGAGAGTTCAAATCTCTCCCCCTCCGTTTCAAATAACTAACAACTAACAACTTACAACTGAAGGTAAAATTATCTAATAATTATTCATTAGGTTGTTAGTTGTCAGTTGTTGGTTGTAAGTTAATTGTGGAGGAGTGGCCGAGAGGCTGAAGGCGTCGCTCTCGAAAAGCGATATACCTTAAGTGGTATCGAGGGTTCAAATCCTTCCTCCTCCGATTGAAAACGAAACGAAGGAGTAATCGAGGGTTCTCCCGCTCCTTATTATTAAAAAATATAATGAGTGCGGGATCCCGCCTTTGGCGGGAAAATCTCTCTACCTTTACTAGCAAAGGATCAA
>JAPLLA010000043.1 GCA_026387795.1 Candidatus Saganbacteria bacterium
AGCCCTAATTTTTGGCACAGTCCACTTACCCGAAGGAATGGAGATTAAGTTCCCATCATCACAAAGCATGTTTAAGACCATGGAGCAGAGTGGAAACAATTTAGTCCTTCGCTATGCCAGCAAGAAAGATATCCGAAGCCTTAGTTTAAACGAGTTTTTTGATATCCAGATCCGTAAAGACAGAGCAGAGCTTACCAGATTAGAAGCAGATAGGGTAGGGATCCAAGAAGATATTAAGAAATTGGAGGGAGAGGGACTAACTCCACTGGGCCAGGAGCTATTGGCGTCTAACAAACAGGATAATAAACAGAAAATGGATGAGCTGAAAAGTCGGCTTGAACAAAACCGGGTTGCGATTGATGAAATTAAGCTTAAAATTGAGAAGAGGAAGTTTGTGTTTTCTGGGGAAGTGAATATTAGGCAATGATCAAAATGGATGCCTCAACAATAAAGCAAATCCTTGATGCGTTTCCAAATTGCATTACCTCAAGATCTAAGCAAATCATTGAGATGCGTTATGGTTTGTTGGATGGAAAACCCAAAACCCTGCAGCAAATTGGAGACATCTATGGCGTAAGCAGGGAACGAATACGGCAAATAGAAAGAAAAGTATTGAGAAAGTTAAAACATCCTTCAAGATTAAAGCAGGTTTTCCCTGATTATGATAAAATTGCTCCTGTAGAGGAGAACAATGCAGCACAGTAAATTTAAAATATTCATAAGTGCCAATCAAAAGGAAATGAAAACAGAACGCCTTTCCTTAAGAGCGTTTATTCTAAGCGATGTTTTGTTGAAGAAACATTTTGATGTTTTTGTGTTTGAAGATACCCCCGCAAAAGGGATCTCCTCCGAAGCAACCTATCTTGAAGAAGTTAGAAATTGTGACGTATATATTGGCATATTGGGTAACCAGTACGGCAATGCGGGTAAAGATGGCTTATCAGCAACAGAGAAAGAATTTAAGCTTGCCGAAAAACGCAACAAGGAAATTCTGGTATTTTTGAAAGGGCCAAATGAATTTGCCCGCGACAAAAAGCTGGTTACTTTGATCAATCACATTAAAAAACCCGCAAAAGGCTGTGTATATAAGCGTTTTGAAAACGTTAATGGTCTTAAGAGCAATGTTTACGAGAGTCTTATTATGTTTTTGGAAAATAAGGGTGTGATCAGCAGTCTGCACTTTGACACCCAGATATGCAAAGGAGCAACATTAAAGGATATTGATCCCAAAAAAGTGAAGTGGTTTATCGAACGCGCAAGAGAAGCTCGCGGGTTTGGTATTCCTGCTAAGACCTCGATAAAGGAAGCTTTAGAAAGATTAGATTTAATACATAGGGAAAAACTTATAAACAGCGCAATTCTCTTGTTCGGTAAAAGGCCCCAGAAATATTTTGTTCAGGCAAAGATAAGATGCGGAAGGATCAAGGGTATCAGCGGTCATGATTTCCTGGATATGAAAATACTTGAAGGAACCATACCTGAACTCAGGGAAAGCGCCATGCGGTTTATAGCTGAGCATATTAAGAAGGCTGTATATTTTGACGCAAACCAAAGATACGATAAGTGGGAATATCCTTTAAGAGCCCTGGAAGAAGTCATCACCAACGCACTCGCACATCGGGATTATCTCTCCAATTCGGATATCCAGCTGGCCATATACGACGATAGGATTGAAGTATGGAATCCAGGGGAGCTCCCCAGGCCGCTTGTTCCAGCTGATCTAAAGAAAAAACATAAATCTATCCCCAGAAACAAATTACTGGCTAGTAATCTGTTTTTAATTAAGCATATTGAACGCTGGGGAATGGGGACCAATAGGATCATGGATGAAATGCGCGCCAATGGCCTTAGCGACCCCAAATTCCAGAATCTGTCCGGAGGTTTTGAAGTCACCCTTTTCGGTCCCGGTAAAGCGTTTGAAAGAGAAATTGAAAAGGGAAAACTACATACCCTTGAAATAAGTGAAAGGCAAAAAAGGGCAATTAAGCATTTAAAGGCTAATGATGTTATCAGTACAAAAGCATATATGAAACTAAACAAGGTTTCAGATAAAACAGCGTTTTTAGAACTTAACGATTTGCTCAAAAAGGATCTCTTAGTAAAAGAAGGAAAAGGGAGAGCAACAACTTATAAGTTAAAAAGGTAGTGATTGGGTAGTGATTAGGTAGTGATTAGTGCACGATTAAGAAACTCTTATCTCGGAGGTGCTTCATGAAAATCACTCGGAAACTCATCTGCCTCTTTCTAATAATCACCACCTTGTTGGGATTTGGGATTTTAGATTTGGGATTTGCTTCTGAATATATTCTCTCTCCCTCCGACCTCCTCGAAATCCACATCATCGGCCAAAAAGACCTTGATACAAAGCAGACAATCTCTCCGGACGGAACAATTTCTCTCCCCTTGATTGGCATCGTAACTGCCCAAGGCCAAACCCGTAGGGATTTTAATAAGTATCTGACCACGGAATTTTCCAAGTACATTAAAAACCCGCAGGTTGTTGTCTATTTAACTCCCCGTTCTATTTATGTAATCCAGCACAACCTCAAAGATAATACCTGGGAAGTTAAGGAAGCAAAATCAATTGAAGAGGCTAGGGCGCTAGTCGGAAAAGACTATACCGGTGAGATCAAGTATGGTGATACAATAACCGTTGATGTTGGTAAACAGCCAGATTGGTGGGAGGATAATTGGTATAAGGTGGTGACAGGGATAGCGGTGGTGGTGGGGATATATGCTACGTTGCATACTAGATAGTTAAGGATATTAATGTGACAAATAACATAAAGAAAAAACAGCTTAAGGGACAAGATGTACAGGTCGTTTCAAAAAAACGAGTAGCTGACCATGGCGAAGTTTACACTGCCAATCGAGAAGTTAATGCCATGCTCGATTTAGTAAAACAAGAAACAGAAAGAATTGACTCTCGATTTTTAGAACCGGCTTGCGGTACCGGCAATTTTTTGGCGGAGATACTAGATAGAAAGCTCCGTGTTGTAGGGAGCCGATACAGTAAAAACCAAACAGATTATGAAAGATATTCGGTTGTTGCCATATCGAGTATTTATGGCGTTGATATTCTCGAAGATAACGTTGTTGAGTGCCGTAAGAGGCTCTTTGATATCTTTAATGAGAAATACACTGGTTTATATAAAGATAATTGCAAAGAAGAGTGTAGAGAATCCATAAAATTCATTTTAGACAAAAATATCATTTGGGGTGATGCACTTACATTGAGGACAGTAGGAGGAGAGACACAGCCAATTGTCTTTTCCGAATGGTCCCCCGTTAATGGTAGTATGATCAAAAGAAGGGATTTCGCTTTCAAAGAGCTCTTAGCCCATGAAGCTATTAGGGATACCCCATTATTTTCAGATTTGGGGGAAGATGTTTTTATCCCTGAGCCGATTAAAGAGTATTCCTTAATTCATTATTTAAAGGTGAATCAAATTGAACGATAAAAACTATAATCCTGATGTGCTGACATGTCTTGCTAATTTGAGCAATGATGAGGTGTTTACTCCTCCACAAATGGTCAATCAGATCCTGGATTTGTTGCCCAAAGAAATATGGGGCGATAAAAATGTCACCTTTCTAGATCCAGCAATAAAATCTGGCGTATTTTTGAGGGAAATTGCGAAAAGGCTGATGATTGGGCTGGAGAAAACAATCCCCAACAAGCAGAAAAGAATTAATCATATATTCAAGAATCAACTATTTGGTATTGCCATAACCGATTTAACCGCACTTCTTTCACGAAGGTCAGTTTATTGCTCAAAAACTGCCAATGGTAAATATTCCATATGCGATGAATTTAGCAATGGACAAGGTAATATTATTTTTAAAAGGGTAGAACATTCATGGGAAAACGGTAAGTGTTCCTACTGTGGGGCAAGCCAAGAAGTATATGAACGAGGGATTGAACTTGAAACCCATGCTTACCAGTATATCCACACAAAAAAACCGGAGGTGATATTCAATATGAAATTTGATGTTATTGTGGGGAATCCGCCTTATCAGTTGAGTGATGGGGGGCATGGCGCAAGCGCAATTCCGATTTACCATCAATTTGTTTTGCAAGCTAAGAAACTAGCCCCACGATACTTGAGTATGATCATTCCTTCGCGCTGGTTTACTGGTGGTAGAGGACTGGATACTTTTAGAGACGAGATGTTAAGAGACAAGCGCATTAGAGTGATCCATGACTTTATCCATGCGGGCGACTGTTTCCCTGGTGTAGAAATCAAAGGTGGCGTATGTTACTTCCTTTGGGAAAGAGATAATAAAGGAAACTGTCGAATATATACGCACGAGGGGGATAAAATTATCTCCAAAGCAGAGAGGCCATTGTTAGAAGAGGGTGCCGAAACATTTATTAGATACAATGAAGCGATTTCAGTCTTGCACAAGGTGAGGAAGGCAAAAGAAAAGAGTTTTGCTGAGCTTGTTAGTTCCAATGACCCATTTGGGTTCGATGTTCGTGTTGAAAATAGCTATGTAAGAATACCGCCTAAATATAAAAAACATTTCTTCAAAGATGGGGTGTTGTTCTATTATTATGGCTGGAGAAAAGAGGGTATAGGATATATTGATAAAAAGGCTGTCAGAAAAAATACTGATTGGATTAAAAAGTACAAAGTTTACGTTCCAAAAGCATGGGGAATAGGCGATGTAAGTAAAGATTGGCTAAAACCATTTATTGGAGAGCCAAATTCTTGTTGTGCTGAAACCTATTTGGTTATTGGGCCGTTTGACAAAAAGCGCACAGCAGAAAATGTGATTAGTTATATTCAAACGAAATTTTTTCACTTTATTCTTGCTCTAGTAAAAATTACGCAGGAGTCGAGAAGAAAAATATATTCATTTGTTCCAATTCAAAACTTTGAGGAGCCTTGGACAGATGAGAAGCTATATAAGAAATATGGTTTAACTAAAGAAGAGATTGGTTTCATCGAGTCCATGATCCGCCCAATGGGAGAGAGTGATGAGTAAGGAATTTTTTCCTCAGCGGCCAGAGGCGTGGCCAACAATATATGCTTATGAGGATACTAACCCCCAATATAAAGGGCTCGCGTTGCACAACAATATCCAACCGTACGACCTGGTAAGCCCCCCTATAGAATTGTTTTTGAAGAATCCGCTATGCGGAATGATGGAAGTTCGTTTACTGATCGGGATGTTCATTCGTATTTGAGAAAAAGAGGAATAAAAAACCCAAATGGTGAATGGTTTGCGTGTGATAGCAAGGAGATAAAAGCTGCAATAGTAGCCATCAAACGTGGAGAATTAAATGTCGAAAGCCGATCATTAGATTTCCAAATGCGTCCTGAGCAAAAGGAAGCGGTCGAAAAAACTGCCGCTTACTTTGCAAACTTCAAGAAAGAGAATAAAGACAAAACACCACATTTTCTTTGGAATGCCAAGATGAGGTTCGGAAAGACATTTGCTGCCTATCAATTAGCGAAAAGAATGGGCTGGAAAAGGATTTTAGTGTTGACCTTTAAACCAGCCGTTCAAAGCGCTTGGGAGGAAGACCTCAAAAGGCACATTGATTTTGAAGGATGGCAGTTCGTATCGCGCAATGGTTTGGGTTTTAGTAGTCTTAATAAGAAAAAACCATTTGTTTGTTTTGGCTCTTTTCAGGATTTTTTAGGCAGGAATGAAGCTGGCGGGATTAAAACAAAAAACGAATGGGTACATGCGATGAATTGGGATTGCGTAATATTAGACGAATACCACTTTGGGGCATGGAGAGAAAGTGCGAAAGAACTATTTGAGGCAGAAGGCGAAGAAGAGATGAAATTCGGTGAAGGAGAAGGGATTGAGTATTACGATGAAGAGGTAATGCCGATCACCACAAATGCTTATCTGTATCTTTCTGGCACCCCTTTTAGGGCGATCGCTTCTGGTGAGTTTATTGAAGAGCAGATCTACAATTGGACTTATTCAGATGAACAACGGGCAAAAGAAGCCTGGAAAGAAGAAAACAATCCCTACGCCCCACTGCCAAGGATGGTGCTTCTAACATATCAATTGCCTGACCCTATTCGCGAAATAGCCAAGCAAGGAGAATTTAATGAATTTGATTTAAACATCTTTTTTTCAGCAAAAGGGAGAGGAGATCAAGCAAAATTTGTTTATCAGGACGAAGTTCAAAAGTGGCTTGATCTTATTCGTGGCAGTCTACTAGAAACAACAGTAGATAATTTAAAATTGGGCGCAAAAAAGCCCCCTTTCCCATTTTCTGATACTCGATTATTAAGTGTTTTATCTCACACGTTTTGGTTTTTGCCGGACGTTTCTTCCTGCCATGCGATGAAAAACCTATTAGCTCAAAAACAAAATGCATTTTATCATGACTATAAGATTATTGTTGCTGCGGGGAGCAAGGCGGGAATAGGAGTAAATGCCTTACCGCCAGTCTATCAGGCAATGGAGGACCCATTAAAAACTAAAACTATAACATTATCATGCGGTAAGCTAACAACTGGAGTGACCGTAAGACCTTGGACTGGCATATTAATATTGCGCAACTCTTCTAGCCCAGAGACGTACTTTCAAGCCGCTTTTAGAGTGCAATCTCCATGGACTATACCAAATCCTGATAGCCTTTCTCCTAACGAGGATGCGATTGTCAAACAGGAGTGCTATGTTTTTGATTTTGCTCCTGATAGAGCTTTACGGCAAATTGCGGATTATAGTTGCCGTTTAAATATAAATGAGGCAAACCCAGAAAAGAAAGTAGCCGAATTTATTCATTTTCTACCGGTTTTATGTTATGACGGCAGCTCCATGAAGGAGCTTGACCCAGCAGGTGTTCTTGACATTGCTATGAGTGGAACAACCGCTACGCTTTTGGCACGCAGATGGGAAAGCGCCTTGTTAGTCAATGTGGACAACTCTACTCTTCAGCGTCTAATGAACAATCAAGAAGCCATGAAAGCCTTAATGAGTATCGAAGGATTTCGGAATCTTAATCAAGATATAGAGACAATTATTAATAAATCCGAAGCCATTAAGGATGCCAAAAGAGAGGCGAACGAAAGAAAATTATCAACAAAGGAAAAACGCGAGCTTACAGAGGAAGAGAAGGAATATAAAAGCTTAAGAAAGCAGATTCAAGAAAAGTTGATTAAATTTGCTACGCGAATCCCAATATTTATGTATTTGACTGATTTTCGAGAAAGAAGCCTTAAAGATGTAATAACTCAATTGGAGCCGGGCTTATTTAAGAAGGTAACTGGCTTAACGGTGAAAGAATTTGAATTATTAGTCAGTCTTGGTGTTTTCAATAGTGCTTTAATGAATGACGCTGTATATAAGTTTAAAAGATATGAAGATGCAAGCCTGTCATATACAGGCATAAATAAGCATGAAGGTGAAGATATCGGTTTATTTGATACTGTTATAAGTTCAAAGGATTATCTATCGCAATAACTTTTTTTGCGCTTTATGGGATTAACCATGGAAGAAGAAATTTTAACCAAAGAAGACGTTGCAAAATTTTTAAAAGTTGATATCAGAACTGTTCGTCATTACCTATATACAAAGCAAATCCCTGCCTTCCGCTGTGGAAAAGAATATCGTTTTCTCAAAAGCGAAATTATAAAATGGATTAAGCAGCGAATGGAAGGACAGGGATTGAGTGAATCGCTTAAACGCCTTTTAAGATAATTTTAAAAAGGTGGCCCGAATGTTTCCTTCCTTGTACTTTTTGGCTTTGGAGCGTAAGATTTGGGCATGTTTGTTTCATTTGGTATTGTTGAAGCAAAAAGCTTTTTTGGTTTGAAAAACGTTATGGGGCAGATAAATTAGAATGTGGGATAAAAATATTTTAGAGGAAATAATTGAAGGCTTTAAAAAAGAAAAGGTTTATGCCTTTATTGGAACTGGGCTATCAGTTTCTGTTGGGTATCCTACTTGGTCCGATTTAATTGAAAGCTTAGCTGAAATTTATTATGCAGTTCCTACCATTTCTCAAGATGCAAGAGATGAATTTAAAGATTTGATAGAAAAAAACAGTGAGCAAGCATTAAAGTGTCTTACTCTTGCAAAGAAGGAAGATGAGAGAGGGTTTTACGCTAAGATTCGGACTTTGTTTGGTGCTAGAAAATCTCCGAATTTTAATAGCAACCATATAGATTTACTTAGCATAGATAGGTTGCAAGGGATTATAACTACGAATTATGATTCATGTATTGAAGATGCAGCAGCTTCGATAAATAAAAAATTTGTAAAGCTTAATAGCTTAGATGAAGCATTGTCGTGCTCAGATTTTTTTGTTTTGCATCTTCATGGAGAATTATCTGATTTCAATGAAATGGTTGTTGTTGGCGAAGATTATTCTAGGTTTTATTCTGATGATTTTAGGGCGAAATTGAGGGGGTTCCTGTTAAATAATATTGTTCTATATCTGGGATATAGTTTTAACGATGTTCAAATAAGAGAAGTGTTAGAGCAAAAAGCATATAAAGAAAAACAGAAATGTAACCCGAAAGATCATTTTGCCGTTTTACCTTTTGAAGGCAAAGAACCGTTGGTTCAAAGGCAAATTTATAAAGATAACTATGGCATAAAGGTTCAATATTACAAAAAAGAAGATGAAAGCCATAGGAACTTGCAAATATTGTTGTCGACATTAAAAGCAAGGTTTATTCCACCAAGCACATTTAGTGATGATATCCCAAGGGGGGGGTAGAAATGAGTGGGTTTTATAAAACTATAGAAGAGTTAGATCGTTTGACTGGGATTAAAAAACCATCAAAAGAAGCTACTCAAAAACTGCTTAGGATTATTGATTCTAAGCCGGAATATTGTGAGTATTGTTTTCGCAATTGTGATAACCCTGCTTGGTTTGAGCCTCTTTATGGTGTTATTTTAAATATTCCTGTCCCAAAAGAAATGAAAGAAGAAGGCACTATTCAATTCCCCAACTGGTGGCCTGGGCAATACTTACTTAAAGTTGCGGATAAAATCCCAGATAAGGTTGCAACTGTGCTGAAGGACATAGAGACAGATAACTGGGTGGCATTAAGTACTGCCATGGAGATAATATTAAAACTGCCATCATTGGCTCATGCAAAGACGCTCTTGCCAACAATTGACAAATGGTTAGATACTAAGTATGCCGAATCAAGTCTTATTGATAAATACGCGATTGATTTGATGGCTAAATTTGCCGAAGCTGGGGATTTTGATGGCCTTTTTGAATTGTTTAAAATATTGAGTAAGCCTGTAAAGGCTCAAAAACGCCACAAAGGATTGCGAATAGATATCTATCACTATAATAAATATATAAAAGAACAGTACTTTCCTGTTTTAATAAAAGAAAAATGCAAAGATGTGATAGAGCTCATTGAGCATAATCTAAAAGAGGCGATTTTGCTTGAAGATAAAAAGCTGAAGAATGATGTTTCTACTATCTGGCGTCCTGCAATTGAAGATAATCCAGAAAACTATACTTTTAATGACTTAAAGGATATTTTTCTTGAGATGTTACGCGATGCGCTGGTTGAGTTAGCAAAACCAAAACCTGAAGCGATAAAAGATAAAATAGAACAATATCTAGTGAGTGAATATGGCATTCTAAGAAGACTCGCAATTCACTTGATACGTGTTTGTATTATAAAGGATTATTTAGCGCAAGTATTAGTCAATAGGGACAATCTTGATGACCGCGTCATTTATCATGAATATTATTTATTGGCAAAGGAAAATTTTGGAAGCTTAAGTAATGCTGGTCAGGAACAAGTGGCCGATTGGATCCTTGCTGGTCCACAAGAAGAAAAAGATGAAAAATATGTAAGGCCTTGGTGTTATAGAAGATTGCAAATGATCAAAGAGTATGTTGATACGCTTCCGCAAAAAGAAATATTAGAAAAGAGATTAAAGGAATATGGAGCAGAATATGCAAAAGAAGAACACCCCGATCTATTATCACATCGAACCTCATGGGTTGGGCCTGAAAGCCCTATTGATAAAGAAACAATTCGTATCAAGATGGCAGAAGGGAAACTAATCGATTATTTGAGGGATGAATTTAATCCTACTGGCAAACATTGGACACCTACTCCAGAAGGATTAGCAAGATTGCTCATGGATGTAGTAAAAGATGATCCGGCACCTTTTGCCCAAATTGCTGATAAGTTTTACTGGAAAGGTATTTATCCTGCCTATATTACAGATCTTTTAAGGGGTTTTCAGGAAGCATGGAAAGATAGGAAGGATTTTGAGTGGGAGCAGATCCTATCTTTATGTGAAATAGTAGTTAAAGTGTTTGATGATCCCCAAATAGGGGGGGAAAGAGATAGATTTGATTTTGGTACATTTGAGGATGTGAGAGGCGCTGTTGCGGATTTGCTCGGCGAATCAGTGAAACAAGATAAACATCATATTCCTGATGTACGCCTGCCTAAAGTAAAAGCCATACTGAAGTATATTATTGGGACTGATCCTGATCCGACGTCAGAGGACGAAGCAAAGTATGGCGGAGACAATATGGATTATGTGACTTATGCGATCAATTGTAATCGTGGCAAAGCAATGGAAGCCCTGTTTCAATATGCTCTGTGTTTTGCACGTATCAATGCTGATAAAGGAGAAGAAGCAGGGAAGGGGCCATTTCCTCCAGGGCAACGACTAGAATCTGATATGAAAGATTTTCTTGAGAAGTGCCTAAAAGAAGAAACCAGCCCTTCTGTGCATTCTATGTTTGGGAAATTTTTCATCTATTTATATTATCTTGATCAGGAATGGACGACGAAAATTCTTAAAAGTGGCCAAATATTTCCTTCAGCCGAGGCAAAAAAGATTATTTGGGAAGCAGACTGGTGTGGATATATGTTTTTTAGCAATTTTTATAAGCAAATGTATGAATTGCTTAGAGATAATTACGAGCGAGCCATAGATGACTTGCCTCAAGAGGAGGGCAAGAAGAGGGAACCGGAAAATGATCGTTTAGCCGAACATATAATGATTGCCTATTTATTGCAGCTTGAAGACATTACCTCTGGTAATAGCCTTGTAATAAAATTCTTTAATAGAGCATCTACTAGAATACGTGAGCGTGCTATATCTTTTATGGGGTCATCGCTTAGGCAAATGATGAAAGATGATGAAAAATCTGCGAAAGAAAAGTGGCCACTGTTTAAGGAATTGTGGGAATACCGTCTTGAATCAATAAATGATGAGGAATTGATCGAGTTTATCTCTTGGGTTGAATATGCTCCTGAAAATATTGAACAATTATCAGAAATGATCAAAAAATCGATAAAACTAACTAAGGGAGTCCGCTTTGGACATAACATATTGGATTATTTACTTGCCAATGCCCCAGATTATCCAAAAGCATCTATTGATATTTTAGTGCATTTGTTAAAAATTAAGAGGTCTAATCAAAAAGGGTATCTCGATCCTGTTGATATGCGCAAAATAATTGAAGAAGCCAGGAAGCATTCGGAGTGTAAGGGACTCGTTAATGAGGCCGTTAATGTTTTAGGAGAATTGGGATATTATAATTTTAGAGACCTTTTGCTGAACTAATTTAAAAAGTTCAATTTATTTTGCTCCCAGCATTTCCATCGTAGCATTTTTTCTCGCTTTCTCTGTCAAAGTCGCTCGATTATTATATTTTTAATATTAAGGACTCGCTCCCTCGCTTCGTCGGCAAAAAATCATTATTTAAATAAGACCCTAAGGATGATATTTTTGCCTCCTCGCGCCTTCCGCTCGCTCACATCATTAGATTTTTTAAATTTGTCGTTCACTCGCTTCAGGTGACAGCGCTCGAAAAAATGCTGTGCCTTCCTATATCTTTTTTTAGGGAGGTGTCATGTGGTTCGTGTTGTTGGTGTCATTGGTTCTCGTGCTTTGCCTGCTTCGTTTGCTCCGCTTGTTTCCTCTGTTGTCTCTCTCTTTCTTGCCCGTGGGTTTCGTGTTGCTTCTGGTGGGGCAGTGGGTGCTGATTCGTTTGCCCTTTCTGCTTTGCTCCAGCAGGGTGCTTCCTCTCGTGGCGTTGTTTTCTCTGCTTGGCAGTCTGCTTCCGGGTTTCCTTCCTCTGTACGTCCCCAGGTTTCTCGGTTTCTTGCTTCTGGTGGTCAGGTGGTTTGGGGTTCTGGTTCTCCTGGTGCTTCTCGTGGGGCTGTTGTTTCTGCGCTTCTTGGCCGCAACACGCGTTTGGTTGCTTCCTCCTCGGTTGTTGTTGCTTTCCTCTTTGGTTCCTCCCGCGGCTCTCTCTTCACCGTGCGTCAGGCTGTTTCCCGTGGTGTCCCTGTGGTGGTTTTCCTCTGTGGTGGCGGTGCTTCTCTGCCTGCTGATTTAGCCAGGCATTGTTTTGTATTTCATTTAGGGAAGGAGGTGTTTTAGTTATGGCTTCTTATTATTTATCACCATGTTTAGAGTGCCGAAGGATTTCTGTTGATTCCATTTGTTCTTCCCGCCAAAAAGTCCACTGCGGTCATTTCCTTTCTTACGTCCAAAAGCTCAAACAAATTAAGAATTACCACATTTTACTTCAAGAGCTTAAACAATTGGTTACTCACTAAAGCATGCTCCCTTGCCAGTCAGGCATCGGAGCATGGTCACATTTTATCCCGAATAAAACCCCCCATAAAAAAATCCGATTCTAGGCATGGCTGGGGGTGGTGGGGAG
>JAPLLA010000020.1 GCA_026387795.1 Candidatus Saganbacteria bacterium
CAATGACCGGCACGTTTTTATGCTTAGCTTTTTTAGGGGGGCGCTTTCTAATCCCCTTATATGTCATGATAGCAAACATAACCCTTGGGTTACTGGTGTATTTAAAAAACGTTAAAAATCCTGCTAACCGCCTTTTTATGTTTCTTACATTTGCAGTTTTTCTCTGGGCTTTCTCAGTATTATCCTATAGTGAGGCACATACCCTAGAAATGGCATTTTTGTGGAGTAAGGTATCGGCATTTTTTGCGTTATTAATAGGTATTTTGTCTTTCTATTTTTCTTTTTATTTCCCGAAGAAATTTAAGGAATTAAATGCATCAATTAAGGCATTTTTATGGAGTCTTTTATTTGTGATTTCGGGATTAATAGCTTTTAATTTAGTTGTTTCTGATGTAAGAGGTGATTTCTCTGCATTTTCTATGATAATTGGACCATTTTTTTGCTTATATTGCTTCAGCTTTGTTTTTTATATGAGCGGGGGGTTATGGATACTCTATGATAAGTATCGAAAATATACGGGTTTGCTTAAAATGCAGATTCGGTATGTTTTTTTGGGTTTCTTTTTGGGAACTGCTCCGCCACTTTTTACTAATTTAATATTTCCCCTATTTGGGAATTCTAGTTTTGCTGATTATGGTCCGTTTTTCACCGTTATTACTTTGATTTTTATCGCTTATAGTATTGTTCGGCATCGGTTGATGGGGATTGAGTTTGTAGTACAACGAGGAATTACCTATAGCCTTCTTTCTGTTTTTGCCATGTTTATTTATGGGGCAATGTTGTTTTTGGTGGGAGAGCTAATGCGGGGTCAGGAGGGGGGGAATTTGTTTTTTGTAATCGGCTTGTCTTCGGTTATATTGGCAATTACTTTCCAGCCCATATTAAGGTGGCTGGAAAAAGCGACGGATAAATTCTTTTTCAAGGGGCATTACGATTATCAAAGAACTATCCAGGAAGTAAGCCAAGCGATCACTTCTGTAATCAAATTAGAAGAAATAGTCAGGTTGGTGGTTAGGACCCTTACTGAGTTAATGCGGGTAAAGGAAATATCGTTTTTAGTTTTGGAAAGAGAACGGGGCAAATTTAAGAGCATTGGTTTAGAACTGGAAGGTAAAGGGAGCCATTATAAGATTATGGAAATAGATGAAAAAAGCCCTATTGTCAGTTGGATCAAAACCAAAAAGGATGTTTTAGTGGATGATGAGATCGAAAGTAATATTGCGGTGGAGAATGAAGAAGGGATCAAGAGGTCCTTAAAAGATGTGTATGAGGAAATCGAGCGGCTGGAATTAGTAATCTGGGTACCCATTATATCCAGAGGTGAAATAGTAGGTCTTATCGTTTTAGGCGAAAAACTAAGCGGCGATATTTTTACCAGCGAAGACGTGCGTTTGCTTAAAACCCTGGGGAACCAGATTGCAGTAGGGATTGAAAACACGGCCTTGTACGAAGAGGTTTTGGCAGTTAAAAATTATGCGGAAGATATTTTAATGTCCATGTCCAACGGGATCCTGACCACCGATCTATCGGGTGGGATTGTTACTTTTAACTATATGGCAGAAAAGCTTACTGGGTTGAGCTCCAAAAATGTAATTGGTAAAAGCATTAAAGATGTTTTTGGCGCAGACTCCATTGTTGTTGCAGCAGTAGAGAGCACTTTAAAGGACCGTTGTTATTCCAACTTTGAGACTGTTTTGGATTTAGCCGGTGGTGGCAAGAGCATGGTGAGCATTAGCTCAACCTTGCTTAGAGACAACTATGGCAAGAGGATGGGGGGACTGATTTCTTTGACCGACGTTTCCGAGGTAAAAGAACTCCAAGGCAAAGTGCAGCAAGCGGATAAACTGGCGGCGTTGGGAACCATGGCTGCTGGTATGGCGCACGAGATTAAAAATCCACTCTCTTCCATGAAGGTTCTAACCCAGCTTTTACCGCTTAAGTTTGAGGATTTGGAGTACCGCCAAAAGTTTTCGGAAATCATGCCTAGGGAGATTGAACGCATTGACAGGATTGTTGAAAGCTTGCTTGGTTTTGCACGTGCCGCAAGTCCAAAGTTTGAAAAGATCCGTATTGAAGCAGTCATGTCAGATACTTTGGAATATTATAAGCGCAAAATGGAAGAAAACAGTGTCAAGCTTGATCTCCACCAGGAAGATGTGCCCCCGATTATTGGGGACTTTGGCCAGCTTTCGCAGGTTTTCTCAAATTTAGTCTTGAATGCAATTCAGGTTATGCAGGGTGGAGGGGTCTTAAAAGTTGTTATCCGAAGGGGTAAACGTACGTCAGAAGGGATTGATACTGTGGCAGTGGAAGTTTCGGATACAGGCAAGGGAATGGACAAGGAGACCTTGTCTAAATTGTTTGATCCTTTTTATACCACCAAATACGGCGGTACAGGCCTTGGTTTGACTATCTCCCACAGTATTGTCAGCGGCCACAGGGGTTTTATTGATGTAAAAAGCGAAGTCGGAAAAGGGACGGCCTTCACAGTTATCCTTCCTGTAACCCAGTAGCGCAAACCCCGGATTTGGAGGAACACATGGAAAAAGCTTATTTTGATTATGCGGCAACTACTCCTACGCATCCTGAGGTAGTGACTGCTATGTTGCCTTATTTTGAGGAGAAGTTTGGAAACCCTTCCAGTATCCACGGTTTTGGCAGGGAGACCAAAGCTGCTATCCAGGATGCAAGGCTAAAAGTAGCAGATTTGCTTGGGGCTGACCAGGCGGAGATCGTCTTTACTGGCAGCGGAACTGAATCCGATAACTTTGCTTTGGAAGGAGTGGCTTTTTCCCGTGAGAAAGAAGGCCGGCATATTATTTCTACTCCGATCGAACACCATGCCATACTTGAAACGCTCAAGTTCCTAGAAAAAAGAGGGTTTAAGGTTACATATCTTCCAGTAGACCAATATGGAATGGTTAATCCGGAAGACATTAAGAAATATGTTAACGATGAGACGATCCTGGTTTCTGTGATGCACGCAAATAACGAGATCGGCACAATTGAGCCTTTGGCAGAAATTTCCAAAGTAATCAGGGAATTAAATATTAACAGGGAAAATCGCATCTATCTCCATACAGATGCAGTGCAGACAGTTGGCCAGATCCCGGTAAATGTAAATGAGCTGGGAGTGGATCTCCTTTCCCTTTCCGCACATAAGTTTTATGGTCCCAAAGGAGTAGGTGCGCTTTATATACGTAAAGGTACAAAGCTGGTATCTTTTATGCATGGCGGGGAGCAAGAGAGGGGGCGTAGGGCTTCTACAGAGAATGTCCCTGGGATTGTGGGGTTGGGCAAAGCGTGTGAGATTGCGAAGAAGGAACTTCCTGTTTGGACGACAGAGTTAACGCGTTTACGGGATAAGCTTAAAAATGGTTTGTTTGCAAAGATTTCTGATATTGAATTGAATGGTCATCCGACATTACGTCTTCCTAAAAACCTTGATGTTTCTATTCAATATGTTGAAGGGGAGTCTATGCTTTTAAGCTTGGATATGGAGGGGATCGCGGTATCAACTGGTTCCGCTTGTTCCTCCGGTTCTCTTGAGCCTTCGCACGTAATGCTTGCGATTGGGAAAACCCACGAGCAAGCGCATGGCTCGATCCGCTTCTCTCTTGGAAGGCTTACAACAGAGAAAGAGATTGATTACGTACTCGAAGTTTTTCCGCCGATAGTAGAACGGCTGCGCAAAATGTCGCCACTGTATAAAGGAGTGAAGTAATATGCCGCAATATTCGGAAAAAGTGATGGAGCATTTTAGGAATCCTCATAATGTGGGGGAAATTGAGAATCCGGATGGGGTAGGCCACGTTGGTAATCCCGTATGCGGGGATATTATGGAGATGTACATTAAAGTTAAGGATAACGTGATCGTGGATGCAAAGTTTAAGACCTTTGGCTGCGGTGCAGCAATTGCTACTTCTTCCATGATGACAGATCTTGTTAAGGGGAAGACGATCGAAGAAGCTCTTCAGATCAGCAATCGTGCGGTAGTAGAAGCTTTGGACGGTCTGCCAGCTATAAAGCTCCATTGTTCAGTGCTTGCAGAAGACGCACTCAAAGGCGCGATTAACGATTATCTAAAAAAGACGACTGGCAAGGGATTGCCAAACTGGAAGCCGCACGAAGATTGATTTTATGGTAAAATATTATCAATAAGAGGTGGATAGCTTGAATAATAATATTAAGGTCTTGTTGAAAGATTTAAAAAAAGGGTTGCATAAGAAGTACCGTCAGAGACTTAAGGAACTCCTGGTTTTTGGTTCTTATGCCAGAGGAGAAGAACAGCCGGGATCTGATTTAGATGTGGCTTTGGTGGTAGATGATTTTGCCAGTATTGGTAGGGAGATAGCAAAAACCGGAGATTTAGTCTCAAAGCTTTCTTTGGAAAATAATGTAGTTATTTCTTTGCATCCTATACGTTTAAAAGATTGGACACAGCGTAAAACCCCCTTGATCCTAAATTTAAAGAAAGAAGCGATAACCTTATAATGCCTGAAGAGATCTCTTCTGCGACTGCAAGGGCTACCATTTCCCAGGCAGGCGAATTTTTGAAAGCAGCAAAAGAATATTTGCAGACTATTTAGCCTCCGGATTTTTCCAAACTGGAAGCCGCATGAAGAAGAGCATTAGCTTTAACTTACCAAGAAAGCCCTCTTAATCTAAGCAATTCTTCGGTTGCATATTCTGCGAGTGTCCATTTGGCATCCCACTTTGTACTGGTGTAGCCGGCTGGTTTTGTTTCATACTTAACAATAAATACAACTTCGTTTCCCCCATCTTTTTTTTCTACTTTAATATCATAAGATGGAGACTTTGATTTTAACGAAAGTGGCTGTTTTAATGCAGACCATATTTGTGCTGTTTCATCCCCATATCCAACGCTCCAATTTTCCCGATAAGAATCATAAGAGGCATAAATTCCTCTGCCGCGGCCTAAAGCCTTTATCGCCGCTAAAATTTCTGCTTTTTGTTCAGGGGGATATAATGTATCATTTATTTTTAGTATCCCGACCCCTTTAAAATTCCCTTTGTGAGCTCTAACGCTGACAATGTTTATTAGCAATATCAGTGCAGTCAAGGCCCCACCTACAATTGGAACTGCAATATGGATAGTTACTGTTGCAAGTGCTGGGATTGCGGTTGCAATAATTTCTGGAAGTGCTATCGCAACTGCTGCAGCAGCTGTTGCTGCTCCAAAAACAAAGGTTAAAGCTGCTTCTACTTTATGGCGAGTTAGCCATTTAAACTTTGCTTCTGGTTCAGCTGCTTGGGCAGGTGTTGCTTTTCTTGCCGGTGCAGGAGCTTCTTGTCTTGGTGCTCTTACAGCATGTCTTTCGGCATCTTGTACTCTTGCGGCAACTGTATCAATAGCGCTTCGCAGCTGGCCAAATAAAATCTTATCTGCTTTGCCGCGCGACAGAGCGCGTGCCGCACCCAATGCTTCTTTGGCAGCGTCCAAATTTTCTGATCCTATGTGTTTTTTGGTAAAAGGTTCAAGAGCAGTAAGCCTTTCTTGTACTTGTCTGTTAGCAGCTACTTTGGGATCTTCAGTTGGCTCTACTTCTCCCTCTCTTCTGATTTTTACTCCGTCTATTTTACCGGCTGCAGCTACAAATTCAGGAAACTCTCTAGTTAAAAGAGCAATAAAAACAGCTCTCACTAAATCTTGAGCTGCTGCTGTATTGGCATCCACAACTTCAATGCTTACCAAGCCTTTTTGGGCAAGATGTGCTAATGCTCTAACATCTGCAATATTTACGATCTTGGGTTTTACTTCTTTTGGCGCGGCTCCTCCAGTTGCTCTGCTTGGCCTGGGTAAATGTTCTATGACTTCTCCTGCAAAATTCCGAGCAGTAGTAGGAGCAGAAGCATTGCGCGTTGCTCTGTCCTTATGAGAAAGATGGATACGTTGTTCTTGAGAATCACGATAAGTAACGATCACCCTTATTGCTGGCGGGACTGGGGCTGCGGATCTTGCCATTTTAAATCACACTCCTTGTTTTTCTCTTAAATAATCATAAACTTTTTCAATATCGCTATATCTGCTAAAGATAGCGACAACAACTGCTTGTTGTTCTTCAGGAAGCTTTTGTATGACAATGGGGCGATGATTACCGGTCCCTTTTAATAACAAACGGGATACTGTTTCACGAGAGGATTGATTGGGCAAGTTTGCTTGTTCAAATGGTACAAGTTTTTGCGGTTCATTTAATCGTACAACGTATGCCGGGACCAGCTTGAAACTCGATCCTTGTCCGGAAATCATCCGGGTCCGCTTATAAATAACCACATATTCCGGTGCTTCCTGGCGGGCAATGCACGTTCTTAAATCTTCGCTTAAGGCAAGATGTGTACCGTTAATGTGAACAGCACTGGTCCCTTCATTGCTTTCAACTGGCACATAAAGATGTTCTCTAACAATGTGTCCTCTTGCTATTTCATCTGCAAAACATTTGGTAAAAAGTTCCCATGCACTTTCTCCATTTTCCAAAAGGTTGGGAACGCCTTTTGCTTCCAGGCGCGTACGGGTAAGAAAAGCGCTCACTTCATTAATTGGGATATGGTCTTCTATGGCCAGGTGGAGTATGGCTTCTTTTCTTTCTGCCAGATCCCTAAAAGGCCAGGGGGCCTCGCTAAAATCATTCACATGGAGATGTCCTGGTACACTTGGGTCAAAGGCTTTGGGGCAATACCACTTAAGAACGTGGCCCAGACTTCCTATTTGCAAGAGTTTTGTCTGGCTTTTTCCCCTAACCATTTCCTTTCTTGTTTCTGGCCTGGCTATGTCACAGCCCATACGCAGTCCATAAAGGCCGCTGTGGTGTCGTTCAAAAGCTTGCCAAGATCCAAAACCGCGTGATGCTGCCAAGGCATTCCTGTTTTGTAGCAGCAGCCTTTGGTCTACTTTCCCGGTTTCCGGGTCATAAAGCACTACTCCCAGATCGCCTTTAATCCAGTGGTCCACCATTTTCCAGACCCTGCCGCCTATTTCTGTCTCTTTGTTCATTCCTTCGTAAGTAAAATCATTATCGTGCAAATGTCCTTCTATGGCAGGATCAAAAGCCCAGTCAAAATGTTCTCTCATGGCATCAACAAGCCGTCCTTGGTAATGGAGCTGCAGTCCAGAGGTGAGCTTATATTTTGCCAGCATCTTGTCCCAGTTGCTTTCCCCGCACATGCTTTTTAGCCATTCCCTCTGGTTTAAACGCTGCAAACGGGGATCGACTTTTTTCTCTTTTTTGTCCATGACCAGGCCCCATTCCTTGGTAACACAGTACATAAAAAGGCTGTCAAATATTTTCTTTCCATAAGCAGCATCCGTATAAAGCCAGGGAGGGATAGAGGATTTTGGGACTGTGCCGGGTGCTTTGTCGTCATTGGCATGGACCTTTGTATGATAAAGAGTTCTTAATACGCCGTACTTTAGCCTGCCGGTTGCATCAAAAAACTGTTTGGGCACCACATTATTGGTTGGTATGAACATTAACTTAAATCCTCTGTCTGAGACCTCCGAAAAATTAGCTTTCTGAGAGCTGGAAACCTGCGGCTAAATGCCGCGGTTTCCAGATTTACCTCTAGAATAGCTCATTTTGGAAACCGAGACATTCAGTCTCAGGTTTCCAAAATCGAATTATTCGGAGCTATGTATGCAAAAGAGTGCAAAGGCTAAAAAGGTCTTGGTTGCCATGTCCGGAGGAGTGGACTCCTCTGTGGCTGCGCATCTTTTAAAAGAAGCAGGTTATGATCTGGTTGGCGTGACCATGAACGTGTATAAGTCTGCTTGCCAAGGCCGCAAAGGGGCTTGCTGCGGCATTGACGAGGTAGAAGATGCCAAACGTGTTGCACACCAGCTTGGGATCCCTCATTACACCTTGAATCTTAAGCAAGACTTCAAGAAATATGTCATTGATAACTTTATAGAACAATATAAGCAGGGGAGGACACCCAATCCTTGCGTGAGATGCAATCAATTCATCAAATTTGATGCTTTACTCGATAAAGCGAAAGCATTAGGTTGCAATTATATCGCTACGGGACACTACGCCAGAATAAAATCCAAAATCCAAAATCTAAAATCCCAACAAGGATATTTATTATTAAAAGGGGTGGATAAGAGGAAGGACCAGGCGTATGTGCTTTATATGCTTACGCAGGAAGTTTTGGCGCACACGCTTTTCCCGCTTGGGGAACTGAACAAAGCAGAAGTGCGCAAAATTGCCAAGAAACAGAAACTGCACGTGCATGATAAAAAAGAGAGCCAAGAGATCTGCTTTGTAGAAGACAATGATTATATTCGGTTTTTAAAAGAAGTTGCTCCAGAAGTTATTAAGCCAGGACCAATCCTTGATAAGAATGGCGCAAAAGTGGGTGAGCACGAAGGGATCGCTTTCTATACTCTGGGACAACGCAAAGGGATCGGGGCGCATCGCGGCGAACCAAAATATGTGGTTAAGATTGATGCGGAACGAAATGCGATCATCATCGGCGACCAGGAAGAGCTCTTAGGTACAGAGTTGATGGTAGGAGAGATTAATTATATCTTAGGAGAAGCGCCAAAAGGCCCAATGGAGGTCACAGCTAAGATAAGATATAATTCAAGGGAAGCGGAATCAGTTTTGTATCCAGGCGAGAGAGCACGGTTAATATTTAAAGAACCACAAAGAGCGATCACACCAGGACAATCCGTAGTTTTTTATAAGGGCGAAGAAGTTGTTGGCGGAGGAATTATCCAATGAATGAAGAAATGATTGGTAAAATACAAAAACTCAAAAAAAAACGCCAAGCAGTGATATTGGCGCATAACTATCAATTGCCGGAAATACAGGACATTGCTGACCACGTAGAAGATTCACTTGGCCTTTCCATCATTGCCTCAAAAATAGAGGCCAAGGTCATACTCTTCTGCGGCGTGCTATTTATGGCAGAAACAGCAGCAATCCTTAATCCGGATAAAATTGTAGTGATTCCGGATCCGCATGCAGGCTGTCCCATGGCAGACATGATTACATCTTCTGCACTTTTAGAGCTCAAAGCCAAACATCCCGGGGTTCCGGTTGTGTCTTATGTAAATACTACTGCAGATGTCAAAGCAGAAAGCGATATCTGCTGTACTTCCGCAAACTCTGTTAAAGTGGTTCAATCACTCAAAGAACCCGAAATTATATTTGTTCCGGATAAGTACTTGGGTGCATACACTGCCAAACAAGTGCCGGATAAAAACTTTATTCTCTGGCCCGGATACTGCCCAACCCATGCTCGCATTACGATCCAAGATATTAAAAAGGCTAGGGAAGCACATCCCAAAGCAGAAATCTTAGTACATCCGGAATGTCCCTTAGAGGTTAGCAATGCTGCGGATAAAGTTTTTTCAACCGGAGGGATGATCCGGTACATTAGGGAATCCAAAAACAATGAGTTTGTAATTGTTACTGAAGAGGGGATTATCTACAGGCTGCAAAAAGAGAACCCAGGCAAACTTTTTTACGGGATCAGCGATTTGGCGGTTTGCCCGAACATGAAAAAGAATACCTTGGAGAAAGTTTTATGGGAATTGGAATCCCTTGAGCATAGAGTAGTGGTACCAGAAAATATCCGTCTCAAAGCAAAACAAGCGATTGATAGGATGTTATTACTTACCTAGTGGATGGGGCTGAGTGGTCCTGCGTCTCCGCCTTCTTTTTTTAAGCCTTTGGCACGCCTTCTGCGCAATCCTCTTTCTACCAGCTCATAGATCTCTTCCATTAGGAATGGCTTGCGGAGGTATTCCAATGCCCCCAAAGTGATGGCGTTGGCATGTGAAGATTCTGTGGCATAAGCAGTAACAATGGCAACTTCAACGTTTGGATCTGTTTCTTTGATCCTTTTTAAAATTTCAATACCGTCCATTCCAGGGAGCTTTAAGTCTACAAAAGCCATGTCGTAAACATTGGGTTTTAAAACGCTAAGAGCGCTGGCGCCGTCTGGATAAGTATCTACGTCGTAGTCCTTGATTTTAAGAATCATCTTAAAAGATTCCAAAACCGAAGGTTCGTCGTCAACCACCATAATTTTTACTTTTTGTTCCACTAAAATCCTCCTTGAAAAACTCTTTGTTTTTAGATTCTAGCAAAAGGCCATTTCGTTTGCAAATAGAATTTTTTTTTGATATCCTTTCCCAAGTGCTTAAGGCGGTGTAGCTCAGTTGGCAGAGCAAGCGGCTCATACCCGCTGCGCCAGTGGTTCGAGCCCACTCACCGCCATTCTCCTTCGGAGAAAAATTCTAAATCCGAAATTCGAAATCCTAAACAATGATAGAATTATTTAAAAATGAAAAGACCTTAGCTGCTGCAGCATATCTGTTTGGTGTGCCGGCGTTATACATTATATTGACCGACCTGCGTAACAATAAGTATTTAAGCTTCCATGCTGCTCAAGCGGGACTGCTTTGGCTTTCTTGGATAGTGGCTATTGTAGTAGTAAGGATTCTTTTTAGCCTGATTTGGCTTTTGTTTTATGCGTGGCCGCTGGATCCCCTGGCTTTTTTGGTTAATTTAGTGATCTGGGGGTATATTGCTTTTTGCGGTTATAGGGTATATAAAGGGATAGATTTTGAAGTCCCCTATATTACTAAAATAGCACTCGCGATATGGTAGAAATAAGGAAGATTATTAATGGTTAGAGAAAAAACTATAGAAACGATCAGAGAATACCGGATGTTTAATCCCAAAGACAAATGCATTGTGGGGGTGTCGGGTGGGGCAGACTCTATTGCATTGCTTTATGTCTTAAACGAACTTCGCGGCGAATTGGACATCAATTTACATGTAGTACACCTTAACCATAAATTAAGGGGTACAGATGCGGACGGAGACGAAGAATATGTGAGGAGCCTGGCCCGCAAAATGTCCCTGCCGGTTACGACCGATAGTGCGGACATTGCCCAACTGGCGGAACAATGGAAGATAGGACTGGAAGAAGCAGGAAGACGTGCACGCTACGATTTCTACGAAAAAATAGCGCGTGACACCGGTTCCCAAAAAATCGCGCTTGGCCATACTGCAGACGACAACATTGAAACCTACATGATGAGAATGCTGCGCGGTACCGGGATGGCCGGGCTATGCGGGATTCCTCCGGTCAGGGACAAGATTGTGCGCCCCTTGATCCTGGTTTGGCGCCGCGATATAGAGAAATATTGCGCTTCCGTAAAACTGGTCCCCAGGATCGATCATACTAATTATGAATCCAAATATTTAAGGAATCGGGTGCGGAATAAGCTTGTTCCGGAATTACGCGTTTTTAACCCAAACATTAAAGAAATCCTTCTGCAAACTATTCTTCTGGTGACTTCCGATCATTACTATATTTTGGAAAGGGCAGAGGAAGCATTTAATGAGGTCTTAAAAAAGAAAAAAGAAGACGGGGTTGAACTCGATATCAAGAAGCTGGTAAAACTTGCCCCTGCAATTATTGGCCACGTTTTAAGGCTTGCGATCCTGGCGGTAAAAGGGGACTTAAAAGACATTTCCTTCTTGCATATCCACGACATCCAGGACAAGCTGGGTGTCACTGAAAAAAAAGAGATTGATTTACCCGGCGGCATTTATGTCTTCATAAAAAAAGAGAGCATTATTGTTAGCGCTTCAAAGCCAATCGAAGGGGAGAGGCATTCATTCAATTATCTGCTTCCTGTGCCCGGAGAAGTAGAGGTAAAAGAAGCAAACATGAAAATTTCTACGCATATTCTGGCTCCAGGTTCCGTTGCTCTGGAAGGAGAGCAACAGCCTTATGTTGCCTATGTAGACAAATCTATACTGCCGGGAAAACTCTATGTGCGCAGCCGTAGAAATGGAGATAAGTTTTCACCGCTGGGGATTCGCGGCACCAAAAAGCTGCAGGATTTCTTTGTAGATGAAAAGGTGCCGGAAGAAGAGCGAGACCTGGTCCCGATTATTGAAACAGGAGAAGAAATTGTTTGGGTAGCAGGCTATCGCATAGATGAAAAATATAAAATCACTCCCAAAACAGCCAGCGTAGTGCAAATCAAGGCAGAACCCCTCTCTTAAAATGACTAACAACTCACAACTAACAACTCACAACAAAACACCGCGAATAATAGAAATCCAAACGCCGGAGGAAGTTCTTAATGAGATCAAGCAGATCGGGGCAGACCAGGTTGCACAGGAGATCATGCAGCCCAAGGCGGTTTTTAGGGCGGTAAAAGTCAAAGCAGTCTCTTCTACCGCTGCAAACATTATTAAGCAAGAGATGCTTTCCAGGGGAGGGGAAGTGGTAGTAGCCAGGGGGGTTGTTAATAATTCAATTTCTGCTTCGGATATATTAATGCTTGGTACTCTTAGACAGTTTGATGAGCTTTTAATTAAAATGCAAGCACATCAGTTTGGACTCCCTGCTTTGGCAGAAGAGATAAAAGCAGCTTTGCACAATTACAGCAACATCCCAGCCCCAATTAAGATCGGAGAAAAAGAGTTTGTTTTTGGCAAACGCACTTATGTGGTTGGGGTAGTAAATATAACCCCGGATTCTTTTTCTGACGGGGGAAAATTTTCCGGGTCAGAAGACGCAATTAAGTATGCGTTAAAGCTTGTAGAGGATGGGGCAGACATTCTTGATATTGGAGGGGAATCAACCCGTCCAGGTGCCCAAGAGATTTCGGTTGAAGAAGAAATCAAGCGGGTTGTTCCAGTAATCCAAGGTATAAGAGATAAAAGCAGCGTTCCGGTTTCTATTGATACGCGTAAATCCAAAGTTGCAAAAGAGGCAATTGCAAAGGGTGCGAGCATGGTAAATGATATTTCCGGATTGAGATTTGATTCTGGTATGGCCAAAGTTGTGGCAGACCATGCGGTTCCGGTTTGCTTGATGCATATGAGAGGAATTCCTTTAAATATGCAGGAAAACATCCATTACGATGATCTGATCCAAGATGTTATTGATTTTCTTTTTGAAAGTATTGCAATTGCAAAAAACGCTGGTATACTAGGGCACAAAATTATAATTGATCCCGGAATTGGTTTTGGAAAAACGGTAGAACAAAATCTGGAAATACTGGGAAAATTAAAGGAATTTAAAGTTTTGGGATATCCGATAATGGTGGGGACGTCGCGGAAAAGTTTAATCGGAAAGACATTGGATTTGCCAATAGAACACAGGTTAGAAGGTACGGCAGCCACAGTAGCAGTCGCCATTGCAAACGGGGCAGATTTTGTAAGAGTGCACGATGTTTGTCAGATGGGGCGAGTGGTTAAGATGACAGATGCAGTTTTACGGAAACAGTCCTCCTTCACTAAAGTTACGGAGGACAAGGAGGGGAAAAATGGCTAAGAAGAAAGCAAAGAAAGCGGTTAAAAAGGTAAAGAAGACAGTCAAAAAGGCCTGCCTAGCCGGCAGGCAGGCAAAAGAGATAGTTAAGAAAGCAAAGGAGCCAGTAAAAAAAGCAGTCAAAGCAGTAAAAGGTAAAAACGTGAAAGCCGATAAAGGGCCAAAATCTGTTTATTTGAGTTTAGGATCCAATGTTGGCGACAGGGAAGAATATATTGAACAAGCGGTTTTCCTGCTTGGTAAAACCAAAGGGATTGAAATTATAAAACGTTCTTCTAACTATGAGGCCCAGGCAGATGGCGGGCCAAGCCAGGCGGCCTTTATGAATGCAGCCATTGCAATTAAAACGCAAATCCTGCCGCATAAATTACTGGAAATCATCCAGGAAACAGAAGAGGTTTTGGGCAGGGAAAGAGAAGTAGAGTGGGGGCCGCGTCCGATTGATATTGATATTTTGTTCTATGGAGACCAAGTGGTTAGCGACGAGAAGCTGCAGATTCCTCATCCGCTTCTCCATGAAAGGATATTTGTTCTCAAACCGCTTGGTGAGATTGCTCCCCATGTTATGCATCCGGTTTTGGAAAAAGATGTGGAAGCCCTTTATGAAGAAAGAAAAGCAGAAGTAGGGGACAAATACGACGATGAGCTGCCTGGTTTTCGGGATATAAAGAGCGGTTATGCGGACGATTACGAACGATGGTAATAATTTAAATTCGAAATCCTAAATCCGAAATCCGAAAACAATGTAAATGCAAACATTTATTACAGAGAGCGCTGAAGAAACCAGGGGTTTTGGAAAAAAACTAGCAGCAAAACTTCAAGAGGGAACAGTCATTGCATTAACTGGTCAGCTTGGTGCAGGTAAGACCACTCTTATCCAAGGTATTGCACAAGGCCTTGGGATTAAAGATCCGGTTACCAGCCCCACTTTTATTCTTATCAACGAATATCCGTCCAATCCGCCTCTTATCCACCTGGATTTATATCGTCTCGACTCTGAGACCCAAATAGAAGATTTGGGGATTGAGGATTATTTTGAAAAACCGGCGATTATGGTTATAGAGTGGGCGGAAAAGCTTGGAACGCTTTTGCCATCTAATGCAATAAAGATTGAGTTGGAAGTATTAGGAGACAATAAAAGGAGAATTGCAATTTGTTAATGTAGGGAAAGCCCTTGTGGCTTTCCGAACGTTCGGCAAGGGATGAACCCTTGCCCTACAATTGAGAGGATGAAACGTGATAGTTTTAGGTATCAGTGCTGTAACAAATGTGTTAAGTGTTGCCTTAGTGGACGATGAGCGTCTTTTGGCGGAGCGTAGTGCCACAGGAGAACAAGCGCATTCTGAGAATCTGGTCTTTTTTATTGAGCAACTTCTTAAAGATGCAAAACTTTCCGTAACGGATCTGGATGCAATAGTTGTTACACAGGGGCCGGGATCGTATTCCGGTATTCGCGGAAGCCTGGCTACTGCCAAGACCTTGGCTCAAACACTCTTGATTCCTGTTGTTGGGGTTTCTACGCTTGAGGCAATGGCGTATGGAGTAGACGGGGAAGAGATTTTTGTTATTCTTGATGCATGTCTTAATCAGTTTAATGTGGCTAAGTTTAAAAAGGTTACAGAAGGTTACAGAAGGTTGCTAGAAGATGAGGTTATTGATACGAATGAGGTTATGGCACGGTTAAAGAAGGTTACTCCCGAAACAGTGGTAGTGTTTTCGGAGAAAGTACAGAAAGATTTACCGGAGGTTAAGGCAGTTATAGGTTATCCGAAGGGGGAAAGCGTTGCGCGGATTGGTTTGGCTCGGATTCAAAGTGGAGAAATCCAGTCTCTTTTTGCTGTGCAGCCCAAATATTCGCATCATCCAAACATCCGTCAGTTTCCAGGAGCGTAAAAATGGTTACAATTTCTAAAATGCAGCCGAGCGACATAGATGCGGTTTATGCTTTGGAGCAAAAATGCTTTGCAGTGCCAAAAGACCTGGCCGTATTTTTGGCGGACCAGAGCAAGTATTTTGTAGCAAAAGAGAATAACAAGATTATCGGTTATATTGGATTTGAGGAGATTGCAGGGGAAGGGCATGTTATTAATATTGCTGTGGCACCGGAATATCGTGGTAAGGGGATAGGAAATGCTTTGGTAAGCTATGTTTTGGATACAATCAGCAAAGAAGAGGTCAAAGTGTTCTATCTTGAGGTAAGGGCTTCAAACCTGCCTGCACAAAAGCTTTATGAACGGTTTGGGTTTAAGGTAGTAGGCAGGCGTAAGGGATATTATCAGGAGAATGCGGAAGATGCACTGTTGATGAAATTACAAAGATAGATATATTTTTCTGGTTCCAGGGTTTCGGCGTTGAATGTGTAAGATAGAAGAGTTTTTTTAAATGAAATCTCCCCCACCCACACAGCTATTATTCATGCCTCCACCATGGCACTTGCTGGAAGAGGCAACGCCCCCTCCTGTGCAGTAATAACTAGCGAGTGATCCATTTGCATTACAATTATTGCCTCCACCACTCCCGCCACCACTACAATCTGAACCCAATACAAAAATTCCTCTAAGCAAGTCTTTTAATTCCGGATTTTCATATTTTATCTTTTTTATTTCTTTTGACATTGATGCACCTCTCTATAAGGAAGTAAGACAAGTGTAACAGAGGTTGCGGGGGGGGGGCAAGAAGTTTTTAAATATTTTTCTCCCTGAGTGAAATTTTCTGTAAATACTTCGGATAAATGCTTGAGGGGGTTTTATATGTCAACGGTTAGGAGAGCTCTTATACCACTAGCGTTTTTAGCATTGGCAGCAACACCTTTTTTGGGTGGATTAATGAAGGGGCCGGCAGAACCGGGCGCTCCTTTAACTAAAAGTAAGTTGGCAGTTTCTCTTCAGACTTTCCGTA
>JAPLLA010000049.1 GCA_026387795.1 Candidatus Saganbacteria bacterium
TCTCCAATACGCTTGCGGAAATGAACAAAATCACTTGGATCAAAGGGATAGTCATATTGAAAATAAATCTCACCACAAAAATGCTGGATATACGGACTGTTAATATACCTGTGCATAACTGTCTCATCACCAAGATTATAAATCTGCTTTACGAGTAATAGTGCGACAATTGTCCTTATTGGAATTGACGGCCTTCCTACTTCCCCGTAAAGTGGGGCAAATTCCTTTTCCAAATCATCGTGACTAATGTCTCCGTCTTCAATTGAATCATGTAAAAGTCCCGCACATATGGAAGGGAGATCTTGCTCAAGATCCGCCAAGATCTCTGCTACAGACAAAGGATGGATAATAAAAGGCTCTCCGGAAAGCCTGGTCTGGCCTTTGTGGATTGTTTCCGCGTAAGCAAAAACTCTCCTGACCAGTTTTTTGTCCACTTCCCGGTTATAAGAACCAATCTTATCCAATAAATTCTCAAAACGTTCCTTGATTTCAATCATAAAAACCTATTTAAAACTACCCCTACGGTAAGCTTTTGAAGAACGGTCCATAACACCAATCCCAGGCGGTATGGCCCTGCCTCTGGACGGCCCTCCCATTGGTTTTCCCATCGGTTTTGCTGCAGAATAGTCGCTCACCATAGGCTTGACTGCATTTTGTCCCATTGAACGCAGAATCGCAGTTACTTTACAGGAATTTTCAAGTACAGAGGTATATTTGTACGCCTCTTCCAAGCAGCTGCCAATGGCATAGCTGCCGTGACTCTTTACCATTGCCACCACATAATTACTATTTAAAAACTGAGGCAAAAGCTTGGCCACATCCGGCGACCCAATGGTTTCCCCTCTTACTTTAATAATCGGCACTGCCCTTAAAAAGAAAGAAGCTTCCGCGTCTTGCGGAATAATTTTGTTTTCACTAATTGAAAGAGCAATAGCATAAGGGGGATGCGCATGGATAATGGCTCCTGCACCTGTACCTTGATATAAAGCGCGATGCACTACCAATTCCCTGCTTGCCTGGATATCTTCCGGAGATTCCCCTTGCAAGGGGACCTCAATTAAATCCCCTTCTTTGATACTCCCCAAACGTACATTCCTGCGCGTAATCAGGATCCTGTCTCCAATTTTTACGCTCATATTCCCACCGTGTGAATCAACTAAACCTTGCTTAAACAACTCTGCTCCAATCCATATAAACTGATCCAACATCTCCTCTTTTCCTCCTTTATAAAAAATATTAGCCCCAGTGAGCTACAGAAAGCGCTTCAAAAGCCGAAAAACGCCTAAATTCTTCGAAACGATGCACTACCTCCTTTTGCTTTAATATTTTTAAACGCTCCAAGCTGAAATCTTCGACATTAAAAGAAGCCATCACCGAACCGATAATAACCGCTTTACGTAAATTGTCTTCTCCCAGATCCTCTGTTTTTGCCAAATAACCGATCAGCCCCCCGGCAAAAGAATCTCCTGCACCGGTTGGGTCAACAAATTTATCCTGCGGATAAGAAGGAGCAGAAAAATGAAAGCTTTTAGTAAAAAGGAGCGCTCCATGTTCCCCCTTCTTCACGATCACACCTTTGGCTCCCATGGCCAAAAGCTTTGCTGCTGCCTGCGGCACATTTGGGGTTTCCATGTATTGCCTAAGCTCCGCATCGTTCATAAGCATAAAATCAACCCTTTTTACCACTTCATGCAAAAGTTCTCTTTTGGAAGAAATCCAGTAATTCATGGTATCTGCTACTACTAATTTAGGCTCAACCATTTGGTCCAAAACCTTGAGTTGCAACTCAGGGTCAAGGTTTGCCAAAAAAAGATAACTCCCTTTTTTTACCGCATCCGGAATAGAAGGAGAAAAAGAACGGTAAATATTTAATTGGGTATCCAAGGTATGGGCTTGGTTCATGTCGTATTCGTAGTAACCGCTCCAACGAAAGGTTTGACCTTCCAGAATCTGCATGCCATCCAAAGCAATTCCCCTGCCTTTAAGAAAATCAACATAGGTAGCAGGAAAATCCTTGCCTGCAGCACCAACCAAAAAAGTATTAGAGAAAAAGCTCGAGGCCACAGAAGCATACACTGCGGACCCGCCTAAGATTTCTTTTTTTTCTCCAAAAGGAGTACGTACCGTATCCAATCCTATCGTTCCCACTACCACAACTTTTGCATCGCTCACTTTACTTGCCTCCTTCTAATCTGGAAATAAAAACTGCTTTTGAAATATCCAGGAGCAGCACAGTCTTATGCCGTGATTTTTCTCCTTTTAATATTTGCACAGACTTTTTGCCAATGCGGAGATACGCTGCCAAAAACCCTACTAAAGCCCGGTTTGCCTTCCCCTCTACAGGAGGAGCAGACAATTTAACTTTTAACCAATGCGGCTCCGCTATGAACTCGTTTTTTGAAGCTTGCGGCTGGACCTTGATTTCAACTGTTACCCCGTTTTTTCGCTCTTTGATCCACTCCACAATCAACCACCCAGTATCCCTATGATCAGCCTTTGTAAAACCAAAAGAAAAATAATCGCTACAAAAGGAGAAGCATCCACCCCGATTTTTTCCGGCGGCAACCCCTTCCGAATCACAGAAAGCAGAGGATCGGTAAAATTATATACAAACCTGAATTTCTTCTGAAACCGGCTTTCCGGAAACCAAGAAAGAAACATCCGCACGATTATCAATAAATAATATAGCGAAAACAAAAGATTAACAATAAAAAGAAAATATAGCTTCATGAAACCGCCTACAGAGAAAATTCTTGACTCAATTCTTTTGACCGCCCAGCAGCAGCCCTGATCGCCTCAGCCAACACTTTTTTGAACTCCCTGCGTTCCAAAACTTTTAAGCCCTCGATAGTGGTCCCCCCGGGGGAAGTGACCATTTCTCTTAATTCTTTTGGATTAAGCCGGGTCTTTTTAACTGTAACTGCAGCACCCAAAACCATTTGCACTGCAAGCTTTAAAGCCAATTGCGGCGGCAAATTGAACTCTTCGGTAGCCTCAACCAACCCCTCAATTACATTATATATAAAAGCAGGGCCTGAACCGGAAAGTGCGGTGATCACATCCATAAACTTTTCATCTGTCTCAAACACTTCTCCCACACTAGAAAAAAGCTTGTTCACAAAACCCAAATTGGCTCTGGAAACCCCTTTACCAAAAACTACAGCAGAAATTCCCTCCCCAACCAAACAAGGGTTATTGGGCATCACCCGCACACAATGCGCAGGATACAAAGCCTTTTCCAGAGTCCCAAGTGAGATACCTGCAGCAATAGAAATAAACAACTGTTTTGAGCTAACCAGAGGCCGTATTTCCTTCAACACTTCAATTAGAAACTGCGGCTTGATTGCCAAAAGAACTACCCGGCTATCCTTTATAATGCAAGAGAGCTCTTTTGCTGCTTTAACGCCAAACTTGTTTTTTGCATGCTTAACCTTATCCTGGTCTATATCAAAAATAGAAATCTGGCTTGGCTTTAGAACTTTTGAAGAAAGCACCCCTCCCATTAACGCTCCACCCATCCTCCCCACACCCAAAACCCCTAAAAACGATCCTTTTTTTCTAGCGGTCGCCAAAAAAGCCTCCTTTTTTATCTTCCCCAAGCAAGGCATCGCTGATCGGAGATTTTTCTTCCACATCAGTAATCCTGATTGCCTTAGGAGTAAAAAGAAAAATCGAATCCCCTATTTTTGTCATTTGGCCGTCAATAGCATAAGCAGTACCACAGACAAAATCCACTAAACGCGTCCCTTCGGTGGGCTCCAAATGGCGCAGATTAATAATTACAGGGGATCCCTGTCTTAAATACATGGAAATATTCAGAGAATCCTCATAAACCTTGGGCTCATAAAGAATAATCTCGTATTCCGACTCATCTTTTTCTTTGGGTTTTCTTCCGCCCTTTAAAAAGGTAGTCATATCCATTTGCGTAGGCTGCTCTTGTCCTTCCTCCTCTTCCAGTCCTATAAACGCCTTTGCCCTCCGGAGTAAATTATCTACCATTTTGAATCTCCTTTCCTAACGCGGTCCAAAAATCATCCGGCCCAAACGAATCAGGTTGGAACCTTCTTCCAATGCAACTTCAAAATCGTCACTCATCCCCATTGAAACAAATTGCATCCTTACATTCGGCAGGTCCAGCTTTTCCACCTCAACAGACAAGTCTTTTAGACGCCTAAAATATGGTCTCAACTTATTTTTATCTTCTAAAAGCGGGGCAATGGTCATGAGTCCGGTAACAGAGAGTGCTGGAAGTGCTGCTGTTTTTTGTATTATAGCACAAAGCTTTTCCGGCTCAATGCCAAATTTATTTTCTTCTTCCGACACTTTTATTTCTAACATGATTTTTATCTCTTTGCCCAAAGCCTGTGCCCTTTTGCTGATTTCTTCCGCCAAACGCACACTGTCCACGGACTGGATAAAATCAAAAAGCTCCACTGCTTTCTTAGCCTTATTGGTCTGCAAGTGGCCGATCATGTGCCAAAACAAATGGGGATATTTTTCACGCAAGTAAGGGATCTTTTCTTCTGCTTCTTGCACACGGCTCTCGCCAAAATGGGTAAATCCGGCCTTGACCGCATCTTCGATCTGCTGGATAGAAACCGTCTTACTGACTGCCACTATCGTCACCTTTGACGGATCAATGCCTATTTGGGCAATTCCCAGATTCAGCTCATTTAAGGTAAACATATGTTTTGAAGTATAGCACCCGAAATACCCAAAATCCAAGTTGCGCCGATAAAACGTTTATGATAAAATTACCCCTTGTTGTCTATTGAAAAAGAAGCATTTTCTTGAAAGGAGAATGGAATTGGAAGAAATTATTAAAGAAAAAGAAGGAAAAAAGACCATTATTACCATGCGGGAGCTTTTGGAAGCAGGAGTACACTTTGGACACCAAGCAAAGCGCTGGAACCCTAAAATGAAAAAGTACATCTATGCTGCGCGCAACGATATCCATGTAATTGATTTACACAAAAGCATCCCGTTAATTGAAGCCGCATACCATTTAGTAGCAACCAAAGTAAAAGAAAACGGAACGGTCCTGTTTGTAGGGACCAAAAAGCAAGCCCAAGAAGCCATTGCAGAAGAAGCAAAACGCTGCGGGATGTTTTATGTTAACGAAAAATGGCTGGGCGGAACACTCACCAACTTTAAAACCCTAAAAAAGAACCTTACCAGGATAAAGCAGATAGAAGAAATGGAAGCGGGCGGAATATTTGAAAAACTCACCAAAAAAGAAGTAAGCAACCTAAAAAGGGAATACCAAAAGCAACTTAAGGCATTGGGAGGCATTAGAGAAATGACCAGCCTCCCTGCCATAATGTTTGTAATAGATACCAAAAAAGAAATTATTGCAGTAAAAGAAGCAAGGCGTTTAGGCATTGCAGTAATTGGCGTGGTAGATACCAATGCCGACCCTGAAGACGTAGATTTCCCTATCCCTGGTAACGACGATGCGATCCGTTCCGTTAAACTACTCACCAGCATCATTGCGGACGCCGTCATGGAAGGCCGTGAAATCTCAAAACCCATAGAAGAAAGATTGGAAGCAATCGCAATCCCCGCGGAACTGGAAGAAGTGGCAGCTCTTTCCGAAGAAGAACGGCTGGAAGAACAAGAAGCTTTAAGATTGAAAGCCTTGAAACTACAAGAAGAAGAAGAAAAAGAAAGGGTTGGATTTTAAACATGGGAACCAGCTTAGAAGAAATTAAAGCTTTAAGGGAAAAAACCGGATGCGGCATGATGGACTGTAAAGCTGCTTTAATTGAAGCAGAAGGCAACGAAGAAAAAGCAGTCGAGCTTCTGCGTAAAAAAGGATTGGCTAAAGCAGCCAGCAAAGCAGACCGGGTTGCTTCCCAAGGAGTAGTTGAATCATACATCCACTTAGGCGGCAAAATCGGAGTTTTGGTGGAAGTAAACTGCGAAACAGACTTTGTAGCCAAAAACAGCGATTTTCAGAGATTCATCAAGGATGTAGCCATGCAGATTGCAGCTATGAACCCTCTTTACGTTACCAAAGAAGAAGTTCCCGACGAATTAATAAAAAATGAAACAGAAATAATGCGCACCCAAACTTTGGCAGAAGGCAAACCGGAAAAAGCGGTAGACAAGATTGTAGAAGGACGCCTGCAAAAATATCTAAGCGAAATCTGCCTTTTAGAACAAACCTTTATTAGGGATGCCAAATTAACCATTAAAGACCTTTTATCGGAACTAGTGGCAAAAATTGGCGAAAACATTGTAATCCGCAGATTTACCCGCTATCAAATGGGCGAAAAATCATAGTTTAGTCCTGAAATCTCCTCTATTTTTGACCGATATATACATAGAGAGTCCAAAACAAAAGAGAGGACCTATCAATGGTAATAGACCCTACCCTAGGGCGAAGAAGAAGATCACACGATAGATTTGATATTGGCAGGCCCGCCCCTGCAACCGTAATTCCACTGGCACCCGCTATACAAGCAGCTACCGTAGAAAAACTCCCAAAGTTAAGTGGGGTTAAAAACTTAGCAGACTTAGGAAAAGTAGCAGAAATACAAATCAATGGACAAACCTATGAAGTTATTTTGGGGCTTAAGTGTTTTGCTGAATTTGTGGGACATCCATTCATACGCGATACTCTTAAAATGGACCGGGATTTTCAAATCAATCAATTCGGCTTAATCTCAGCAGTAAGAACCACTAATATATTAGAAGGTCGAGTAGGAGTAAAAGACGAAGGGTTATTACCCGTAGTAAATAAAGCCCTTCCCGGAGAAGCATTAAGACTTCCAACCATAGAAGAAAGCTATGCGATTGCAAGTGCCCTTGAAGAAAAACTAAGCCAAGGAGGAATGACAAGTTTTTGGACCGGGGAAACCATGGCTTGTTCTGTTCCAGCTGCTCCAGGTATGCTAAGAAAAATTAAAGGAATAATAGGACAAGATAGTGTAGAACTAGACAAAAGCGGAAGAAAAATTGTCTCTAGTATGAACCCTCGTATCGTCATAACGGAATTACCCGGAACAATAATAGCGCGGCTACAAGATACATCCCCCTATCCTTTTTTCCCTATTGGAATTGAACCCTCTATGGGTGTAGTGTTGATTCGGGCAAAAAATACCGCGTAAAATATGAAATTTCAACTTTTACCTTGCGATAACAGTGTATGGATATGCTTTCAGGAATACCTCCAGCATTAAGACAATTAGCAGTGCGTGTAGCTAAACAAGCCTTGCGACGTCTGGATCCTGGTGCATTTACAGAAAGAAGACAACCACAACCTCCTCCTGTTTTTCCAGGAGGAACTCTCCCTACCTGGATACAAATGGGTTCCCCTGTAACCCAGGACAATATTAATCCCGCTAGTTTTGTTCCATTAAGCGCCCAAATTTTTAGCAACCGTGAAAGTGATATGCTGCAGTACCTGAAAAACAAAAAACTGGCAGTGGCAATCTTATTTGCGGGAGGCCCGGCTTCTGCAGCCAACTTTGTACTGGCTGCGTTTGCACAAGAATGTTTAAGAAACGGGATTGAAGTTATTGGGATACGCAGCGGTTTTGAACACCTGGGCACTCTTGATCCTTCACAACTAAAAGAAGGAGAACATTATGTCCGCATTAACGAACAAATTATAGAAGAAGCCCTAAGCGCCCCTTGGCAGGTACTAACCACATCCAGGGGAGGATTGGGGATAGAAATTGAAAGCAGCAAAGACCTGCAAGATGCGCATAAAAAAGAGACTGCCGGAAGAATTATTACTTCCCTGGAACATTTAAAAGTCGGGGCACTAGTTACTGCCGGAGGAAACGGCACCTTAACTGCTGCAAATTTTCTGGAACATATTGTCCAAGAAAGACAAGGGATTATAAAAGGTGTATTTGCCGTACCAAAAACTATTGATAATGATGTCCCCGGCATAGATTACACTTATGGATTTTGGACTACAGCTGAAAAAGCAGCGGAGCAGTTATATTCTCTTTACTGTGATGCACGTTCAACAGATTCCTATTTTCTACCACAACTCATGGGAAGACGTGCCAGCTGGCTTAATTTTGCCGCTTCTTTAGGCGGCAGAACCTCTTTTTCTATTGGTTCGGAAGATTACATAAAAAAGGAAAGCATTTCCCCGGAAGAAATCGCCAAAGATCTTTTAAAAATAATGCTCTGGAGAGAAAAAAAGAGAGGAAACCGCTATGGGGTATTTTCTCTTTCCGAAGGTTTAACCGATAAACTTCCGCCCGAAATAAAAGCACAAATGCAAAAAGACCGATTTGGAAAATTGAGTTTATCCGGTTCCGGAATGAATGAACTGGTGAGTAATGAATTAGGAAGATTATACAGAGAAACCACTGGAAGAAAAATAAACATTAAACCAGTAGAAATAGGATATACAGTCCGAGTTGCCTCTCCCAATTTATTTGACCGGACCTTGGCCCAACAGCTGGGACTGGCTGCTTTTGCCCTTTTAGCAGGAGGATTTACCGGACACATGGCAACTATTGGAGAAGGGGGATCTCCCATGGGACTACCGCTCAGCGCAATTATTGATCCTATAACCCTGGCAGTAGTAGACAGACCGATCGCTTCTCCGTTTTACTCATTGCTAAGACACGCCCAAAATCTGGACCCCTCATTATTACAAACTTTAAACTTCCCGCAATTTTCCATGTTTGGTCAAACTTAAGCAAAGACACCTCTAAAGGGTTTATGTTATTATGTAAGTAATGGACAAAAGAATTATATTAATCGATGGCAATTCCCTGGCTTACCGCGCATTTTATGCTTTGCCAGACACAATGAAGACATCCACAGGTATTCCGACCAATGCTCTCTACGGTTTTACGTCTATGTTGACCAAGATACTGGATGAGAAGCCAGCCTACATTGCAATTGCTTTTGACTTAAAAGCACCCACCTTCCGCCACAAAGCTTATAAAGAATACAAAGCCACCAGGCAAAAAGCTCCCCCCACCCTAATAGAACAAATGCCCTGGATCAAAGAAATTGCAGGAGCATTTGATATCCCAATCTTTGAAATCGAAGGATATGAAGCTGACGATGTCATAGGAACCCTGGCCAAAGAAGCAGAAAGAGAAGGACTTAAAGCCATTATTTTTACAGGGGACCTGGATGCACTGCAGCTGGTCACAAACAAGGTCAGCGTCCAGCGTACCAGAAAAGGAATCAGCGATATTGAAACCTTTGGACCAAAAGAAGTAGAAACACTTCTGGGAGTAAAACCGGAACAAGTCCCTGACTTTAAATCCCTCAAAGGAGACTCTTCGGACAATATCCCTGGCGTTCCAGGCATTGGAGACAAAACTGCCACTGCCCTAATCCAGGAATTTGGTTCCCTGGAAAACCTCCTGAAAAACAGCACAAAAATATCAAAAGAAAAGATTAAAGAAAAAGTGGAACAAAATAAGGAGCTGGCAATCCTAAGTAAACACTTAGCCACAATTGTAACCAATGTTCCTATCCAGATAAACTTCGAAAAAATGAAAAGAAAAGAACCGGACTCGAACAAAATCGTTCCGTTACTGGAAAAATTGGAATTTAAAAGTTTGGTCAAAAAATACCGCACCGAAGATTTTGCGGCAGAAGAGACCGCCAAGAAAAAAGAAACACTAAAAAAATCCGACCTGGAATTTATTTGCGTAAACACTACCGAAGGTCTGGGCTCTTTGATAAAAGAGCTGGAAAAATGCGATGCCTTTGCGTTTGATACTGAAACTTCCAGCATTAACCCTTTTGAAGCAGTACTCATCGGGATCTCTATAGCTTACCGTCCCAACCAAGGCTACTACATTCCGTTAAAGCATAAAGAGGGAATGCAGATAAGCGAAAAAGAAGTATTGGAAAAGCTAAAGCCTTTTTTTGAATCGGAAAAAATCAAAAAGTACGGCCACCACTTAAAATATGATATAGAAGTATTATCTAAATACCGGGTCATTGTAAACAACCTTGCATTTGACACCATGATTGCAGAATATCTAATTGAGCCCGAAGGGTCAGGTTTGGGTTTGAAATACCTGGCATCCAAATACCTAAGCCGGACCATGCTCTCTTTTGACGAAATCTTTGACCCAAAAGAAAAAAATAGAAACTTCGCAGATATAGACATTAAAACTGCTACCACTTATGCGGGTTCGGATGCTGCTGCAACTTTTGACCTGGTAAATATCCTTAAACCAAAGCTGGAAGAAAACAACTTAATTAAACTTTTTAACGAAGTTGAAATGCCTTTGGTCCAGGTTTTAGCAGGAATGGAAACGATCGGCATCTATATTGATGCAGAAAAGCTGGAGATATTGGGCAAAGAAGTTAAGAAAAGGTTAAAACACTTGGAAAACCAGATTTACATACTTTGCGGTCAGGAATGTAACCTGAACTCTCCAAAACAGTTATCCGAAATACTTTTTAACAAACTAAAACTACCAATCATTAAACGGACTAAAACCGGAATATCCACTGATGCATCAGTTTTGGAAGAATTGGCGCCGCAGTTTGAAGTTGCAGCTAAACTTTTGGAGTATCGGAATCTTACAAAGCTGCTTGGGACATACATCGAATCATTACCAGAGTTAATCAGCCCTAAAACCGGCAGGATCCACACCTCTTTTAACCAAACCATTACTGCTACAGGACGGCTTTCGAGCTCCAAACCAAACCTGCAAAATATACCTATTAGAGGAGAAATTGCCAAAGAGATCAGAGAAGCGTTTGTGCCGGAGAAAAAAGGCTGGGTAATCCTTTCCGCAGATTATTCGCAGATTGAGCTTAGGGTATTGGCACATTTAAGCAAAGACGAGGCATTTGTACACGCTTTTGAAAACGATTTAGACATTCACAAAGCAACGGCCTCGGAAGTAAACAATGTCCCTTTGGACCAGGTAACAGATGAAATGCGCAGTGCAGCCAAAGCTGTTAACTTTGGGATCATTTACGGGATGGGAGAATTTGGACTAGCTAAGCAACTCGGCATAACGCGTCAAAAGGCAAAGGAATATATTGACCTTTATTTTCTCAAGCACAAGGGAGTGCAAAAGTTTATACATGAAACTATCCAAGCAGCTCGGGAAAATGGATACGTTACCACTATGCTCGGCAGGAAAAGGCCGATGTTAGACATCAATAGTCCAAACATGAACCAGAGGCAGTTTGCGGAGAGGACTGCGATCAACACTCCTGTACAAGGATCAGCTGCAGACATGATTAAGGTTGCAATGATTAATATAAACAATAAATGTCAAATGACCAATATCAAATGTCAAATGATCCTACAAGTACATGATGAGTTAGTGTTTGAATTGCCAAAAGAAGAATTAGAAACAATCAAAAAGATTGTAGAAGAAGAGATGCGGAAAGCTTTGCCTTTGGATGTGCCGGTTAAGGTTTCGATTGGGATTGGGGCATCGTGGGGAGAAGCAAAAACTTAATACTATTCTTCTCTTCTAATAGGGAACAACAATAACATGTGGTCAATTCCTACGGTTTCAACTCCCCTTCTTACCTCTGTATCTAAATCGGGTAAAGCTGCTCGTGGTTCGATGCTTCTGATCGCCTGGCTTAACCGGATCCACTCCTCTACAGAAAAACCGATGAGGTCACCATCTCTTGCTTCTATCAACTTAGGATCATGCAAAAGAGACAAACATCTTTCTACATAATCACGGCGATCATCAAGATCCTGGTATTGAGAAGCCAAAATATCAACATGTGCATATGCACGATGATTAACATCATAAGGTTCTATTAAAAATTCCCTTGCAAGGTCTTGGTCAAAAGTTTCAGCTGGATATTCTCTTACTAAAATCACTTTACGCGCTTGTTCCAACACCAAAAAAAGGGGATCCACATAAAAGACCTTTTCTCCAAGGTATACCTTTAAAAAGGTCTGGTGAAAAGCCTTCTTTAAATCCCCTGGAGCATAAATGCCGACTGCAATTTCAATATGATCTTGGTTTGGAGGCATAGTACGAGAAACAGGCAAATTAAATCTTGCACTTAAAACCCTGGATAAAATAAAAGCAGCATTCTGGCAAACCTCCTTATCACCTCTGGAAAAATAATAAACCCCCATTACGCCAAAAAATTTGGAAGCCAGCCTGTTTAATCCACGTAAAAAGCCCTGCACTTCCTGCATTTTAGCCTTATCCAAGGCCAAAGGCCGAACGCCTCCTCCCCTAACCAATAAATTAGTATCTAAGAAATCGTGCAAGTTAATCTCTCCTTAGAAAGAACTCTCCCTTTTCCATATTATTATCGAAAAAAAAGAGGAGAAATTTCGCTTTAAACCCTGCTTAATTGCAGCTCAAGCTGGGGAGCTTTAGAAGGAGAGACTTCAACTTCACCTTGTGCGTATTTAATGATTACTTTATCCAGGTCCCTGGTCTTACTAAAACGGGAAAGCAGCGTCCCCGCTTCTTCCAAGGTTTGCCTAGAGGCATTTTTATCAGGAAGTAATGCTATCGGACCGAGATAATCTTTAAGCTCAAGGACCAAATCATCCCTTTGCAACATTTTTCTAAGCTTAACATCTTCTTCTTCCCTTCTTGGAATAACAATCCTGATTCCTTCAGAAGAAAAAAAGTGGCGGCCAATGCTTAAAAGATCCAAATCTCTCCTGGCAGGATCGGGCTTTCTTTCCAAGAGATCCCTTAAGCGTACTGCAAAAACCTTTTCGGTAAGAAGACACCCTCCGGCAGGACTTGGATATTCCCCAAGATTTAGTTCTTTAGCCCAAAACATTTGCGGTTGGCGGGAACGGCCCTGTATATCCAAGAGTTTTTCCCTGTCCACCCACCCTTCTTTTTCCGGAATAGTTGGAGGCAACAGCTTGGCAGAAAGAGGCCTGAGAATATATCCATCTAAACCGGAATCCGCAACAATTGCTTTTAAAGGTGCCATCCTTTGCGACATTGGTCTTGAACCCAACACTTCCCCGCTAACAACAAACTCTGCCCCAACTTCTTTCATGTAATTTTTGGCATAAGTAAATTCTATAATGCGGCAATCTACGCAAGGATTCATTCCTGAACCATGGCCGTATTTGGGATTTTTAACCGCAGCCAAAAGCTGGTCCGTAAAATCTACTTTCTTAAGATTAATCCCAAACTTTTCCGCGGCTTTTTCGGCAGCTTTGCTTGGGACATGAAAAGCACTGTAAAAATTAAGTGCAAATAATTCTATCCCCTGACCAAGCATCAGCTTTACCACAAGCTGACTATCAAGCCCACCGGATAATAATGCAATCGCTTTTCTTTTCATAGCGACCATTATATAATAAACTTTAATGTTAAGCACAAAACAATTCGAAGAAATTTTATATCTGTCACTTAAAAACGGCGGGGACTTTGCGGAAATCTTTCTAGAAGAAAGCCGCGGTACGGTAGTTGGCTGTGAGGACAATAAAATAGAAAAGATCTCTTCCGGCATCTCTTCCGGAGGCGGGATCAGGATTATTGATGGGGAGATTACTTACTACGTCTGCTCTTCAAATGCTTCTTACGAAGAGCTTCTCAACCTGGCTAAAGAAGCAAGTTCCGCAATCAAAGGGATCAACAAAAACAAAAAATTCGAACTTAAGCCTTTGATTTCAAACCTCTCCTATCCCATCCAAAGAAGGCCAAACGAAGTACCCTTGGATGAAAAGACTGCTTTAGTTATGCAGATGAACAACATTGCCCGCTCTTACGGAGATAAAATCAGGCAAGTAACAGTCCGTTACATGGACAGCAATCAAGCTATTACGATTGCAAACTCCGAAGGAGTCTATGTAGAAGATAACCGGATCCGGACCCGTTATTTTATTAATGTCATAGCACAAAAAGATGGCATTTTACAAACTGGTTACGAAGCACCAGGTGGATCAATCGGTTTTGAACTAATAGAAAAGCATCCTCCGGAAAAAATCGCACGCCTAGCAACAGAAAGAGCTTTGCTAATGTTGGACGCTAAACATGCCCCAGTAGGAAAAATGGCTGTGGTTCTAGATTCCGAAGCCGGAGGAACCCTGGTACACGAAGCTTGCGGCCACGGCTTGGAAGCAGACTTTATTATGAAAGGGACATCCATCTATAATGGGAAAATCGGCCAAAAAGTAGCTTCACACCTGGTAACAGTAATTGACGACGGAACCATCACCGGAAACTATGGAACCTATCGTTTTGATGACGAAGGGACTCCTTCCCAAAAGAATGTTTTAATAGAAAAAGGGATACTCAAAGGATTTATGAGCGACCTTTATACAGCCAAGAAACTGGGTCTCAAACCTTCTGGCAATGGCCGCAGGGAATCTTTTACTTCCAAACCCCAGCCAAGAATGACCAATACTATAATTGCTGCAGGAAAGCTTCCCAAAGAAGCAATTATCAGCTCAATTCAAGAGGGATTATGGGTAAAACGCATGGGCGGCGGACAAGTGAATGTTACCAATGGGGATTTTGTGTTTGAAATTACAGAAGGCTACTTGATTGAAGACGGCAAAGTAAAACATCCGGTCAGAGGAGCGACTTTAATAGGCAACGGTCCGCAAGTACTGATGATGATTGATATGGTTGGAAATGACTTGGAATTTCAAACCGGAGTATGCGGAAAACACGACCACGCCCCTGTATCTGATGGGCAACCAACAACAAGGATACCGGAGATTACTGTAGGCGGAAGATAAATAAGACTTTAATCCCCGTTTCCCTAAATTTTTATCACTAAAATTGATCGTCCCTTAATATCCCGGAGAACTAATCCCAAATCCTTCTCAAACCTACTCCAATCACCCGGAAATTTCAGGTATTTGCAACGTAATCAATAACTCAATCTACTTAGTGTAATTTGGAATGATAAGGGTAGAATTTTGAGATTACTAGTCCGGGATTATTAGAGACAATCATCTTTAGTGAGAAGCTTTGTGATGTGTTTTATTTTTTCTTCACACTATTTAGAATAGTAGATACAGGTTCTGCCTTATTCAGCACAAAGAAATGTAGCCCTGGTACTTTCGACTCCAATAAATCCTTACATTGCCCAACTGTCCACTCTGTTCCAACTTTAATAACCTCTTCCGCATCTTCGCCGCACGCTTCCAGTTCGGCATGTAATTCTTCTGGGATAGCCGCACCACAGGTTTCCGTGAATTTTTTAATCTGCTTTAGGCTGGTAATAACCATTAACCCCGGAATAATGGGAACATTGATCCCTGCTGCCCTACACCGTGTTACAAAATCATAATAGCATTGATTATCAAAAAAGAGCTGTGTAATGATATATTCCGCGCCGGCATCTACTTTTAGTTTCAAATACTCAATATCCTTTTCTAAAGAAGGGGACTCAATGTGCCCTTCAGGGTAACCAGCTACTCCAACACAAAAATCCGCATCCTGCTTTTTAATAAAGCCAACTAGATCGGATGCATAGCGAAACCCATCCTTTGGATAAGCAAGTTTTTCCTCTCCTAAAGGAGGATCCCCTCTTAAAGCCAGAATATTTTGGATGTTATGGTTTTTCAAATCTGCTAATTGCCCTTTAATCTGCTCTTTGTTTGCAGCTACACAAGTAAGATGCGCTACTGGCTCAATAGAAAACTTGTTTTTAATCTCATCCACAATCTCAAAGGTCTTACCCCCCACTGTCCCCATGGCTCCATAAGTAACAGAGACAAAATTCGGATGAAACTTGGTCAGTTTCTCCAAAGCAGCAAAAAGCTGTTTTTCCTGCTCTTCTGTTTTAGGAGGGAAAAACTCAAAAGAAAGATTTGTTTTGTCCTGGCTAATGGTCTGGATAACCTTCATTTTATTGGTCTCATGTGAGGAAAGAAAATTACATCCCGAATCGAATGTGAATCAGTAGCAAGCATGACCAACCTGTCAATACCAATCCCAAGCCCTCCGGCAGGCGGCATACCGTAAGAAAGTGCATTCAAATAATCCTCATCCATGCTCTCTGTCTCTTCGTCCCCTGCTTTTTTAAGCTCCAGCTGTTTGGCAAAACGCTCTCTTTGGTCCATGGGATCGTTTAATTCCGAAAAAGCATTCGCAATCTCCATGCCAGCCACAATTACCTCAAAACGCTCCACCAGATTAGGATTATCTCTCTTTTTCTTCGCCAAAGGGGATGTTTCCAAAGGATAATCTATAATAAAAGTAGGCTGGATAAGATGAGGCTCTACAAACCGGTCATAAAGTTCATTGATCAGCTTTCCAATCCCAAGCTTATCTGCATCATCAATTCCTCTTTTTTTTGCAATATCTCTGATCTCTGATTCTGATCCTGTAATATCTTCTCCTGCATATTCTTTAAGTGCTTGGGTTAAAGGGAGTCTTCTCCAAGGAGCCTTAAAATCTATCTCATGGTCGCGGAATTTAATCTTGGTGCTCCCTGTGATTTTTTCGATCACAGAAGAAACCAGGTTTTCGGTTAAATCCATAATATCGTTATAGTCTGCATAGGCCTGGTAAAGCTCTAGCATGGTGTATTCAGGATTATGCTTAAAAGAGATCCCTTCGTTGCGAAAAACCCGGCCGATTTCATAGACCCTATCAAACCCTCCCACAACCAGACGTTTTAAATATAGTTCGGGTGCAATCCGGAGGAATAGCTTCATATCCAAAGTATTATGGTAGGTTTCAAAAGGTCTGGCAGCAGCTCCCCCTGCCATGGGATGCAAAATCGGAGTTTCTACTTCCATAAAACCTTTTTCTGCTAAAAATTGCCTAACCGATTGGACGATTTGACTTCGTTTTATAAAAACCTTTCGCACATCCTCGTTAACAATTAAATCTACATAGCGCTGGCGATAACGCATCTCCTTGTCTGTTAATCCGTGCCATTTTTCAGGAAGAGGATGCATGGATTTAGTCAAGAAAACCAGGTCCGACAGCTTAACGCTGATCTCTCCTCTTTTGGTACGGAACACTTTGCCTATAACCCCAATAATGTCACCTAAATCGAGTTTTTCAAAAAGCCCGTATTTGTCTTCACCCAAAAGGTCAAGCTTTGCATAGATCTGTATTTGTCCGCTTTTGTCTTGAAGATTGGCAAAAGAGGCTTTTCCATGGCCGCGCTTGGTCATGATACGCCCGGCTAGCCTTACTTCTTCAGGACCCTCTTCTCCTTCTTTAATGTTTTGGTTTTTGGCAAGTATTTCTTCTGCAGTAGTATTTGGATTAAACTGGTAGGCAAAAGGGTTGATCCCATGTTTTTTCAGCTCTTCCAGTTTATCTTGTCTGGCTTTTAATACTTCGCTTATATCTTGGGCTCCATCAGATACTGTTTCTTCGCTCATTTATTTGCTCCTCAATAGATTTAAACCCTTAAGCGTTAAATCCGGATCTATTCTATCAATAACTTTAGCATGCTTGCAAATTAAACTTGCCAGCCCTCCTGTAGCTACAACCTTTAAACTCACCCCCTTTAATTCCCCCTCTCTTAATAAGAGA
>JAPLLA010000016.1:0-7426 GCA_026387795.1 Candidatus Saganbacteria bacterium
ATTCAAACAAGGCCTCTGTAACCTTGAGCATAAAAGCACCGTTCACAGGTATTTCACTGATTGATGCCAGTGCCCGGCTTAGGCTCTTGGCGCTCTTTTGGACTTTTAATTTGCCAAGCCTAAGCTGTCTGATCTTTTTGGTTAGCTCAGCCTGTTTTGCTTTATCCGGTTCCGCGCTTCTCTCTGCTTTAAGCTGTTTAATTTGATTTTTAATCCATTGCAAGTCTCCCTTAACTCTTGTATATTCAGCTTCAAGATATTCCAGATTAATGGTTTCATTGGGATCGGAAGTAAGGTCTACTTCAGCCTCGTTTCCAATGATCCCATCACTTCCTACTTCCAGTACCCCTTTAGCTGTTCTTTCCAGTAAGAAGATTGATTGTCCGGTTTTTAAGCGGCTAAAAGTAAGGCGGAATTCCTTGTTGGGCCTCTTTGACCACATAAAGAACATGGTTTGCCACTGGGAAAGAGGCTTTCCATTAATCAAAATACCCTCACTCCTAATTTCCACCCCTTCTTGGACTAGCTCGGTTTTTTCCGCATCAGTAAGACCAGCATAAAAATCAGCCAGACCGCTGTTTTCCAAAGAAACTTCTCCTCTGTCAAAAGCCCTTCCCACTGCACCCGGATTAAACCTTCCTAAAAAGTTCACTCCCACTCTAACTGTACCGCCAGGTATACTGCCAAAAAGCACTGCTCCCTTGGTCAACCACAACTTTGCACCGGCACTCTTGCCTAACCATCCATTATTTAAAGTCCCCCTTAAATTACCGTCGGCTAAAGCAGATCTTTCTGCAGGATTTACAGCAGTCATCTGCCTGCCCATTTCATCAACCCCAACAAGCAGTGCTCCTCCACCCAAGGACCATTTTAGGTTTGAAGCAGCAGCCCTGGTCCACTGAAACCCACCTGCAGCTTCGGCAACCACATCAATTAACCATCCAAAACCAAAAACATAATAAGTAATCTTTTGTCCAAGCCCCATCTGCACTTCGGGGTTACCAAAACCTTGCAATGTACCCCAGCCGCTGCGGTACAAGATGGGAGAGATCCTTCCGCCCGAAGCCTTGGCAGCAATATTCCAACCCAAATTAAAAATATTGCTCAATCTGGGGATAAGAAGATTTGCGGTATTTATAACCGCACCTTCCATCCCCTGAATACTCCCTTTTACAAATTGATATATAATAAAAGACGAACCCACAGCTTCCGGAACTTCTCCTTTTTTTAATTTTTCCAAAAAATCAAGAGCAAAAATAATACCCGCAAGCTCGTAAGTAAGAAACGAACCCGAAGTTTTACCCAGTTCTTCTGAAATTTGCGCCACCCTTTGGCGGATTTCCTGGTAATGTCCGGCAATAAGATTATCTATAGTAAAGAAAACGCCCTTCCAGAAAGAGACAAACCCCATCGCAATATTTTTGGGCATCATAAAACGGAGATCTTTTACCGTGCGCGCGTATCCTTTGGCAAAACCGTAGAGTGCACTTCCAAATGCCATAGCAGGATTTTTTTCCGCTTTTTTAAGGTACTCATCCACCCAATGCATGACCCCTTGCCCTGCTGGAATAATATCTTCAATATATTTATCCATCATAAGCTTATCGGTAGCTGATAATTCACCGTAAACAGCAAATTCCTGTTCCCCCTGGGCAGGAGCAGAAACAACCGTACCCGGCAATCTTTCCGGTTTCTTTGCCAAGCCCATGCCTACCCTTGTAACTTCAAGCAGGTCCAAATAAGTACTGGGAGAAGAATTGGGTGTAAATAGCCCTGCCAGTTCATTTTTTTTGCCGATGACCTTAAAGATATCTTCCACCAGCTTGCAAAAAGTTACCATCCGATCCACTTGTTCCGGAGTCCACTTTTTTTCTTTTGCCATTACCTCAAACCGCGTCCTTGCAGAAACAGCGTCCCACACCTCAAACTCCACCCCATCTGCCGCAAGTGCAGCTACTAAGCCCTTTACCTCTTGCATTGATTCCGCGGTTAAACGTCCTTCCGCATCAAAACGGAGGAAATAAAACTGGTTATTGGAATTAAGCTCCATAACCGCTTTTCTAATAAGAGGATCATTGTCTATAGCCAGCTTCATTTTCTTTTCCACAAACGATCCCAAATATGTAACTGCAGTAGCATTAAACTCATGCAGGAATGATCCTGCCGTAGGATCTGTTGCCACATTATCTTTCAACCTATTGCCTAAAAAGTCGGGATCTTCATCAAATTCCGTTAAAAGCATATACGCTTCATGGGTCATAGGATAAGGCTGGTTAGTTTCGGACATCATTCCCACAGTTGCCGCAGTTTTAGAAATCAGGTAAGTAACAGGGTTGCGCATGATCGCGGTTTTTGCTTCCCACTGCTCCTTGCCAACCAGCAAGTCCGGAGCATATCCTTCTGCAGCTGCAGTAGTAAGAACAAAAGGATCTATAAACCCGTGGCTGGCAGCACTGGTAGTAAAAAGGAAATTCATCCCAAAATTAACATAATCAATCTTTGTAACTTGGGGAACCATGTCCAAAACCGCACGCAATGCCATTTTAACTTTCCAATCGTGAGAACCGGGTGTGACCCTGGCAGTCATTAAGACCTGTCCTTTATTTTTAATACAATAATCCTTTAAGATCTCAACCGCGGTCTGGGGCATGGGCATGCCATTCAAATCATAAACACGGTTATGTTCTTCATCGATAAAACTAGCCAGTTCCTGCTGCACCACACCCTGATCATCAAGCCCGGTCAAACGTAAAAGAGCCGAAGTTTCGCGTTCGCCAAAAGAATCTCCGGTAATATAGGTATTGATGTCCACAACCTTTTTCCTGGTAGCAGCGCGTTCTTCGGTAACAGTGATCAAGCTTTCTCTTTCTGCTTTAAGCAGCGGGATTTGTTCAAAAACCTGTTGGCAGGCTTTAAGAAAAGTTAAGGCATATTCCAGCTTACGCGCTTCTTTTTCTTTACCGGCAACACCTTTAACCAGATTAAGGCTATCCTGCACTGCTTGGATAATAGCCTTCATGTCTTTTGGGACAACAAAAGGAAATTGGACCACGCCCGATAATTCTGTCCTCACAAAACCGTCAACCAGCACTGTTAAGTTTGTTTCAAAACCTTCCAACCCCACCAGCATTGTGATCCCTGATTCCTTGAACCCCTTTACAAACCCGTCTATTTGCGACATTCCATTGCCAATAAACTGGTAAAAACTGCGGTCCGATTTATAGCCATCCCTTTGCGCATCACAATTAAAAATCTTTTTTTGGTCGTCTGTACACTTGGTATCATCAATCAACTTGTTCAATAACTTTAAAATTGCCCCCAACCCGGCTGCGGGTTTCTTTTCCGGTTCGGAAACTGTTTCTTTGGGGCGTCCTTGATCATCCGTAACTGTAATAATTTTCTTGTATTCTGTTTCATAAGTCATGTCTTCTGACAGTGCCACCACTTGGTCATAGGCACCAGAAATATTTCCCAATAATCCGCCCGAAACCGTAGTAACATGGGCTTGGATTTCCGCTTCTATTGCGTTTAAGCGGGCAAGGTCTGCACTGTAAGCCTCTAGGATTTTGCCGTCTTTGCATTCCGGCCTGCCGCCTGTAACCGCAGTGCAAACTTCTTCGTCTTTGGCAAGCAGATAAAGAAGAAGCCCCATGGATTCTTTCCCTTGCATCTGGAACATTTTGGCGTCTGCGGCACTTGGCGGATTGGCTGCTTCCAGCATCCCTTTTACAAATCCGTGATTAAGAAGCTTCTTAATATCACTTAAAGACCTAATAGGATCAGTAAAGCTTAAGTCATAGCGGCTATAGTCGGTTTGCTCCATTTTTGGTACGGTAAGCGCTACTTCCTGTGCCAGTTGTTTAAGCATTGGGATTGCTTGGATATAAAGGGCAATAAACCTTTCCCTGTCAGCCGGGTTTTTAATGGCTTTAAGCATTTCTTGCGGAATACGCGCTTTATTTTCCTTAAACGTTGCTTTAGGGTCAATGCCGTCCAGGCTATAATCTTCAATCACCAGGTTATTGTCTTTCATTAAAACTGCAAGCTCGCTTAATACCCTTTGTTCGTTTGCATTTAAGCCCGGCTTATAATTCATTCGGTCGCGTGAAAAGTCTGAACGGAGCGCCAGTAAAGCATTGTCAAAGCGGACCTTCTGGTCCCAAGGCAGCCCTGCTCCTTCTGCACTCAAACGGTCAAAAAAACCTTTTAAGTATTGGTCATCCACTTCATCCGCATAAAAACGTTGTTCGTCATTTACAATCTTGCGTAAAAGCGCCTGGTCTTTTGCGGTAAGATGGAGCGGATTTTTTAAAAGAGACTGAAGTACTGCTCTTTGTTCCCCTGTCAAAACCGGAGCCCCAAAACGGTATTGGAACTCCGCAACTTCAACCAAGCCTTTATTTGACAAGGCTTTTTGTAAAATCAAAAGCAATGCTGCGGATTCACCGTTTAATGCTTTTTCTCCTGAAACCGCTTTTAACCCTGCTTCCACTGCAGAAAGGAGTTCCGGAAGTTTTTGCTCTTCTTCCGGGCTCAAAGCCAGATTACCGGCCATCACCTTTTGCAACAAGGCATGGAGCACTGCTTTTCTATCTCCAAGAAATGCCCTGGAAGCCAGCACTTGATCCAGCAAGCTTTTTTGCGGAGCGGTAAAAGAGGGTTCTAAGCCATCCCGGTAGCGGAAAACCGAAACTCCGCCGTATTTCTTTACATATGCTTGCATAGCAAACCAGGGAATTTCGTTTGTACTCCAACCTTGCGACTGAAAAAGCGCCAAATCAGGGGCTTGGGCATTGCCAACCAGCGACATATTCAAGAGTCCTATGCGGTATCTGGTTACAAAATCTTTTACCTCTATATCTTTTGCCACATAGCCCTGATGCTGCGGTAATTTTGTGTCCATTCTGTCTCGAAAAGAAAGGGCATCCAAACCGTTTCCTTCAAAGTTTTCCGGCGGCACCAAAATATAGGGTTGTAATTCATTGGTAGTTACCTGGAAAACAGTTTCCACCGGATTGGGAAATTCCAAGGCAGCTTGGCTGCTTGCAGCAAGGATCTTTGCGGTTTCTTCAATTGCATCCTGGTGGGCACTGCTCTTACGCAGGGCTACAAGTAAGTCAATAAAATCTTTGGGACTTAAGGGGTTTTTAACCGGATCATTAATATAATCCTGTACTTTTTTAGCCAGCGCACTTTCACCAATCTGGTTCAGGTATACCAAGATGATACTGCCCATGCCGTAAAGCATGGAAAGAGGAGTATCCACCCCTAAAGGAATACCGGTATTAGCATCTTTTGCAACACCTGAACCAAGTCCATAAAATCCTTCATACCCACCCAAAGCGCTCCACTCAAAAAGCTGTTTAAAAGTATTAAAAACAGGGGAAGTCTGCGCTTCCATGTGCTGCCGTTTGCCTTCCATAATCTGGGTAGGAGAGATCACCATGGACTGGTCCAGGCTCAGGCCTTTGCGCAGAACCAGCCTCTGAAGCACTTGCCTGGTAAGTTCCGAAGAAAATTCCGCTTTTGCCGCATTATCTTCTTCGGACACCCTAAAAATTAGGTTTACCCCGCCTTTTAAAACTGCACTTTCAAACCCCAAAATTGTCGGGTCCTGCGCCATCTGGCCAAGCACCATCAGGACCTCTTCAACGCTAATTTGTTCTTCAGCAGAAACCGAATCGTTGTAAAAACGCATGGGAACATAAATCATATCCGCAGCCAGGGATAGCCCGTCGTTTTCGCTCTTATATGCATCATTATTTGAATATCCCCAAGCAATAAAATTATCATAATCCTCCGATATTTCCGTTCCCAGCAAAGCTTTTATTTTTTCCGTACTCTCTGTTTCTACACCTTGCTCCCCTTTTTTATTAAGCAAGTAATGTATTTCACAAATACTATGTTCAGTTTTAGGGTCGCTATCACAAGCCGGGATAGTTTGGTCTGCAGCTGTTCCTGCTCTTTTTAAAAAACTCTCCGCTTTTTTAATTACCGCGGGGAGATCTGCCAGGGTTAGTTTCCCTTTTTTATCTTTTTTGACCCCTTTTGCATATTCAAGCAAAACCTGGAGCACTATCTGGCGCAGCATCCTTTTTTTGGCAGTAGGCATGCTTTTAACAGAAGGAAGCTTGTCAAAATAATCGAGCAGGAAAAGTGCAGCGCTATATTCTTTGCGCAGGTTATCTTCCACAAATTTTCTGGCTGCTCCTTTTTCGTTGCACTTTGCGCGGCGCAGGGCAACATTTCCGGTTACGCGTAAAAACTCAAGAGCAAGCCCGGCATCTTTTTTCGCCTGGTCAGATAACCCCTTTTCTTTTAAAAGAGAGACCAGTCCCGCGTAATCCGCAAAAGAAAAGGTTCCTCCTTTAATTTTAGCCAATAATGCCTGCGCTTTGGGATCCTGAATCCCTTCCAGCATCTCCTGCAGTGCTTTGAGGTGTTTTTGCACTAGGTCTACTTCACTCAATTTTTTCAGGCTGGCTTCCAATTCGTTAAACAACGGAGTAGAACCAGGAACAGTACAAGCCGGCCCTCCGGAAATATCACAACGACCTTCGTTTAACTTCGGCTGTAATTCGACAAGCTCAGGCTTGCCTTCCAGATTATATTCCGCTGTTTCAATCCATCCATAGACCAAAAAGAGCTGGTGGCTCATCTCTTCAACCTGCCTAAAAGCAGGAACAATTTCAGTTTCTTTTTTTGTTTTCAGCTCTTTAATGCTCTCTGCCGAAAGTTCATTCCCCAGCGTTTGTCTTACGGTAAGCAAACCGGAACGGACTTCCGCAGAGATAAAATCAGGGTCTTCTTGCAGGGAACCAAGCTGGTCCGCATGTGCATATAATGTATTTGAACGTGTCTGGTTCCAGTGGCTGGCAAAAGAGAGCTCAAGCGTGCCAAATTCTTCGGTATTGTCCAGCATGGTCTTTTTTATTAAGCCGTCTACTGTTTCCATGGCCTGCTTTCCCCCGCCGGCAAGTGCAAAAAAGGTGCGATAATCGTTNNNNAATCGTTTAATCCCTGCAAAATTTCCACATAGTAGCCGCGCACGCTTTGATAATATTGGTTAAACTCCTCTTTTTTCTTGGGGTTGTTCGGAGACTCCAGCATTTCTCCCCTTTTAACTGCAAGGTATTCTTTTTTTCTCTCCAGGATTTCCAGCTCACCTTCAAAAAGCCCGGGTTTTCCGGGTGTGCCAAAAAGGATCTGGATCCAGTGGCTCTGCGGGGAAAGTGCTTGTTCGCACTCTGCAATTATGCTGTCGGCTTCTCTTTTTAGGGCTTCAAGCTCTTTCACTTTTTCGGGGTATTGGGTTGCATCAATTTTTACGGATTCAAAACGTCTTTTCTGGTCGTAAGCATACTGCAAAAGCCGCATATATCCGTTTACAGCCTGGTTTACGTTTACAAAAAACTGGTGGTCGTGT
>JAPLLA010000016.1:7455-37590 GCA_026387795.1 Candidatus Saganbacteria bacterium
CTGGTGGTCGTGTCCCGGTTCTTTACCTGCTTCATAGCGTTCAAGCCTGCCGGTTTTGGCATGCATCTCCGCCCTTTTTTCCCTTAAGATCATAAGAGGGAGTTTGGGGTCTTCGGGCAAAGCAGAAGCACGGGAATAAACCATGTTCTGGAGAGCGTTAATTGTGGCAGCATCCATGACCCCCGGCTTATACTCTCCTGGGAGCAAGCCAAACGGACGAAGTATTTCCTGCAGATATGCAACCAAAGGTACGCTTTTATCGGGAGCTTTACCTGCTTCCCAAGAAGCAATCTCCTGTTTTTTATCCCACAAAGCAAGTTCCTGTGCTTCAACCCTTTCTTGTTGTGGGCATCCCGGGATCGGCTGGTTTTGGATCAAATATACTACTGCTTTTTCAATCTTTTTACCGTCAGGGCTCATCTTATAAACAATTTGCAAGGTCCCTTTACCGGAGTTTATGGCAACTATATCTGCATTAAGTGAATCAAAGGAATAATCCTTGCCAGTAAGCCAGTTGTCCAAGAGCCATTGTTCTCTGGCATCCTGCAAAACTCCAGGTTTTGGAGGATTCACCATTTCTACTTGGGGAAGGCACTGCAAAACAGGGCTATAGGCGGGATTGGCAGAAGCGTCTTTTTGATCGTCTGGCTTTTGTTCCGGCCCTGCACTGGCAAGTACCAGCGGGGAAAGAATACCATATAAAAAAGATGAAATACTGGCGTTCATACGCTCTTTCTCCTATATACTAAAAAAGGTTAAGTTCCGGAGCAAGCAAGTTAACAGGATCTCTTCTATACGCACCGGAATCGTGCCCTTTGCCACCACCAAATTCTTTTGTTAAAAGAAGATAATAGTCATACCATCTGTCTTTTTTGCTTACCAATGTTCCGCGGTTTGGCTCAATAATATTAATGGTATTTCCGCTTGGATCTCTCTGCCCGTCATGTATCGGCAGGTTAAGCGAAAGGTTTGGATGACCTTCGGAAATAGTAATGATCCTCCCCCAGAATGCATCTATCTTTTTAGACTGCTTAGCCACTTCTATTGCAGCTGGGCTCTCTTTAGGAAGTCCGCGATCAGTAGCTTTTGCCTTAAGAGCACAAGCAGTTACTACCATCATAGTAATAACATTCTGGAACATACCATTTGCTTCTGAACTAAAAATCCTCCGGTCTGCATTGTATAAAGCAAGGAATTTTTCGGCGATTTTTGCCAGTTCGTCCAGCTTATCTGCGTTATAACCACCTCTCTGTAGCTGTTGATAAAGTACATACGCGCGCAAATACATTATCCTGTAAGCAGCTTCTGCATCAATCGGCTGTTCCAGCATGGTTTGCGATACAGCTAAGAAGTTATTTATAGCTATGTCGTCACCAATAAGCTGAATCCCGCTCTGAGTTTCTTTAAAGAGATTGGCTTGTGCATAGCGGAGTAAAGGATGCGTTTCAAGTTTTTTCTTTTGTATTTCTGCAAATTTCTTTGCGTGTACCTCTTTTTGCTGGGGGGTCTTGGGATCCGCATCAAGTACCCCTTCCTTGTCTCCAAATTGAGGAGCTACTTCCACCAACCCGTCGCTCTTCTCAAGAGCTTCAAGATGGTAGGAGATATTTGCGCGCAGTTCTTCGATCTTAGTATTAAGAACAGCAAAATCCGTACTGCCAGCTGTAATTCCTGCGCAAGCTTCTTCATACTGGTTCATCAGGAGATTAACAATTTCTACATGCAATTGGTCTTCAAGTTTTCCTACTTTTCCTGCCAGGGTTTGATCTATTGGTTCTGTCTTAAATTTGGCAAGCTGCTGCAGGGTAACTTCCAATTCAGCCAAGACAGCGATACGGGATTTTGCGTCCCCGCTGGACTGTGCTTTTTTGGCCTTGAGGAACAGGAACTGCGCTTTCCATTCAAGTGCAGCTGCTCTAAATGCGGGTTTGGCACTACTGCTCTTAATGATCTCATCCAAGTATCCCATTGCCATTTGGAATTCTTCCGGATTTTTCTCCATAGCAACTGTATCTACAACCAACATATCAAAATCAAGGACCAAGTCCGCATCGGAATCGGTAAAATTACCATCCCTGCTTTGTCTTGCGGCACTGGCAGGGTTTTGCGAATTAAGTACTGGTGCATGTAGGTCATCTTCTGTTGCATACGCATAGGGCTTATTCATTTGGAATAGGATAGATCTGGATTGTTCCATGCGTTCCTGGTCAGTGGCAGGGGTTTTCATTGGTTTTTTACCTGCATGGATACCGGTTACTTCTCCAAAGCTGGGGGACCTGGGAGTAACTTCTTTACCTTTAACCCAAGCTATAATGTTTTTTGTGGTAAATTCACCTATAAACGGTTTAAGTGGTGAAGTAATTTCAAAATATTCCTTCTGCATGGTTGGAGGAAGTAAGGAGATATCCGCTAAAGCCACCAGCATCTTTAACAATTTAGCAAAATCAGCAGAACTAATTTTGTCTAATGGGATTCCTAGTTTTTTAGCATACTGTCTAAGCGCTTCTTTTATGGCATCATTGGAAATTTGGTTAAGGAAGAGCTCTAGTGTAGCGGGCTTTTTGGGGTCTGCTTTATCAACCTGCGCTGCAAAATCCTTAAAAACCCCTTCTGTAAGCTGATCAATAACTTCTTGGTGCACTTTTGGCTCAACCACCCTGACAAAAGTTGGGGATTTAGCATAAATTTTCGCTGCATTCTCTAGAGTTTCAACTCCCGGATGCTCATCCACATACCACTGAAGTGTAGCCATAAACTTCATTAAGTCATCCGCAGTAATGACCATATCTCCTGTATCAGCAAGCTTCATTCCTTCTCTAATCAATTGGAGCAGTTTTTGGGGAATTCTTATACCAAGCTTATCTTGTAAAAGTTGCAGGTCTTTTTCGCTTATTTCCGTAAGGTTAATTTCTGTCCCATCCGTTAAGGTAATCCACACACTGTCACCCGATACTTTAGTAGTAACCTCTCCACCCTTAAAAATAGTAAAACGGAGGAATTTGTCAAGTTGTGCTTTATAGTCGCCAGCTGTCCTGCCAGTAGAAAGCTCTTCCGGCTTAGCAGCTGGAGCTGCTGTTTGCGCCAGTGCTGCTGATCTTTGTTCTGCACGCGCTTTTCTAATTTCTTTTGCCAAGACAACTGGATCTTTTTTTTGAGAGACCCCAGTTAAAAATTTCTGTATGTCTTCTGTTGTTACACCCTGGATTTCGTTCATAATCACAAGCGCTTCTCTTATTTTTGTCTCGATCTGTTTTTTCGTTTCAATAGAATCAGACTCACTCATCCCTGCCAACGTAAAAAGCACATCACTAAGGGTCTCTCCTGATTGCCCAAGTAGATCAGCCGCAGCACCAATGGTTCCAGTTGCTGTGCCATTAACCGTAATTGTTATTTTCTTCTGTGTTACACCCGCAGCATTTTTTTCTTCTTGCACTTCAAACGTTATATTCCCAATAGTTACTTTTCCCCCTGCCGGTAAATCATCAAAAATTTGGAAGAACAGCTGTGCCATTCCAGCATCTTTATTTGCTGTTTGATAATATTCTCCATTTATTTTTATTGCCCCCATCCCACTTGCATCATAAATTACTGACATTTAAATTCCCCCTTTTTTAATCTTTACCGCTACCAAAAGTACCGCCTGCAGAAGGCAGTGGTTTTGTAGCTACTACTGGTTTTCTAACTACTGGCTTGGGTTTTGGTCCACCAGCTGGTGATCCAGCCCCCTCTGCAGGTTTAGCGGCTGCTGCTGCAGGAGCCGCTTTTGGAGCATCAAACTTTAAAGTAGCAAAAGGAGTCCCCCCTAACCTAAGAACAATCGGAGCTCCGGGATTAACTTTTACTGTTACTTTAACCTTTAATTCCCCTGACGTAGGATTGTATTCTATTTGTCCCACTTCTACTTGTCCTGCTGGAACCAACTTATAAGCCAAGCCGATAACTACCTGGTCGCTAACAGTTGGAATAACTGCTTCAACTTGCAACCCTGTAGTATTAAAAGCTTTTTTTTGTCCTTCCGGCACTTTAAATACCAGGGTAATCTCTTTATTCGCCACCACTCCCTCTACTGCAACCCCGCTTGTAACTACCCTTACCCTGGGACCTTCTGCCTTTTTTTCATCCTTTGGCAATGCTTTTTTATTCCCGTCAACATAAGCATCTTTGAACCAGCGGTTCAAAGGATAAAGCTGTGAAGGAGTAGTATTTCCTGCTCCTCCTGCTGGCGGAGCTGCAGGCTGATCCACTACAGCTTTTACGCCTTGCGGCACTGGTGCTTTTACTAAACATTTACCAAAAAGACTTATCAGACAATCTCCAGCCATTTTCTTTAACCCTCCTGCCTGTTTTTACTGAAATCGTGAAATCCGCCGTAAGACAAAAAAAAAGGGAAGCCTGTTCATTTCCCTTCAATCGTTGTCCTTTATTAAGTTTACTTTAACAGGCAATCTATAAACTTAATACATCTATATTATATTTTTTCGGCCGGGGCTTTAATCTCTCTATCCACCTTTTATATCGGGTTTGCCTGTGGAAAACTTGCATAAAACCCTAAAATCTTTTTTGCCCTAAATCACGAAAGGGCCTGTCCCAAACTTTTCCCAAACTTCACGAAAAAATCCCAAAAATACTGTTTTGGGAAGTTTTGGGTTTTTCGTGAAAAGTTCGGGAAACGCATTTTCGGGATTTAGTGTTTTAGGGGGGTTAGGGTTAAAGAGGGGTTACCAAAAACAGATCAGAATAAGCGGATTTGAACGATTTTAGGGCTTTTTGCGCTTTTACTTCGCGATCAAAAACCCCAAACACCGCAGACCCGCTCCCGCTCATCATGGCACGGCTCGCACCAAGGTCCGTAAGCTGCTGCTTGATTTGGGCAATTTGGGGATATTTGGCAACCACAACGGGTTCCAAATCATTATAAAATTTACCGTGTTTGGATTTGTCATAATTTTCATACGCCCAAGCCGTGGAAACCGCAAAATCAGGCTTAACTATAACGATATGTCCCTGCAGGATTGGATCGATTTTTTCTATAATATCGCCAATTCCTGTAACCCTGGCAGTACCCCCCACCAAACAAAAAGGGACGTCCGCCCCTACTTTTGCCCCTATTTTTTGAAGCTCTAAAATGCTAAGGCCTAGCTCCCAAAGCTGATTGAGGCCCAAAAGCACTGCTGCTGCGTTTGAACTCCCCCCACCCAACCCAGCTCCCACCGGAATCTGCTTTTTGATCTCAATGCGAACCCCGGTTTTAACCACAGGCAAAGCTTTGATCGCTTTATAAACAATATTCCTTTCACCGCAGGGAACATCCGGATGGCTGCAAACAATCTCGATGCCCGGCGTATCTAACAACGTAATAGAAATTTCATCATACAAAGAAATGGACTGGAAGATGGAGTCGATGTTGTGGTAGCCGTCCGGACGCGTCCCCAGTATTTTTAAGGAGAGGTTGATCTTTGCGTAGGCTTTGGTTTTTAGTTGAGAAGGCATCTTATTGTAAACTCTAAATTCTAAATCCTAAACTCTAAACAAATTCAAAATTCTAATTACTAAATCTTAAACTGTTTCGGTCATTTGAATTTTGATATTCGTATTTATTTAGGATTTAGAGTTTCGAATTTAGGATTTGGAATCTAGGATTTCTTCAGCGCGTTGAGCTTCTTCATCAGTCTCGATTTCTTACGTGCCCCAGTATTCTTTTTAAGAATCCCATTGGAAATCGCTTTGTCGATCAGCTTAATAGTATTCCTTACCAGGCTTTCGTTGTCCGCTGCTTTTGTGGAAATGCCCTTTAATGCGTCTTTCAGTGATTCTCTTAATGCCCAAATAACTTTGAGCCTGCGGGCCCGGTCTCTTTTTGTATTCTCAATACTCTTGATCGAAGATTTTAAATTTGCCACATTACACTCCTCTAATTGTTAATTTACAAAACAGCGTGTATAATATCACACGTTTTCGTAAGGGGCAACCATAAATGGCAAAACTAGATATCCCCGATAACTTGTGGACCAAGTGTTCCAAGTGCAATGCCGCCATCTTTAACAAAGATTTGGAAGCAAACCTAAAAGTCTGCCCAAAATGCAATTATCACTTTAAACTTTCTGCGGCAGAACGGATTGCCTATACCGTAGACGAAGGGACTTTTGAAGAATTTGATCCTGCCCTTGAACCAAAAGACTTTCTGGGTTTTGTAGACACAGAACCCTACTCCAAACGGATCAACTCCGCAAAACTCAAAGCAGGAACCAAAGAAGCCATTATTACAGGCAAAGGTACTATTGGAACTCTTCCCGCTGCCATGGGTATCATGGACTTTAGTTACATGGGTGGGAGCATGGGCTCTGTAGTAGGAGAAAAAGTAACCAGAATCATAGAATATGCCATAGACCATAAATTGCCGGTCATTATAGTCTCTTCTTCCGGAGGAGCCAGAATGCAGGAAGGGATCATGTCTCTAATGCAAATGGCAAAAACCTCTGCAGCTTTGGGAAGACTTAGGGAATACCACCTACCCTACATCAGCATTATGACAGACCCAACCACAGGCGGAACTTCTGCCAGCTACGCCATGCTTGGCGACATTAACCTTGCGGAACCAGGAGCCCTGATCTGTTTTGCGGGCCCCAGGGTTATAGAACAAACCATCCGGCAAAAACTGCCGCCCGGATTCCAAAGAGCGGAATACTTGCAGCAGCACGGCATGGTGGACAAAGTAGTGCACAGAAAAGATATGCGGGATATTTTAATTAAGACTTTAGAATTCTTTAAAGGATAATCATGGCAAAAGAAGAAATAAAAAAGAATTTGATGGGTTTTGAAAAACCGCTTGAAGAGCTCTATAAAAAGATCGAGCACTTAAACAAAGTCTCTTCTTCCGGAAAAATGGACTTTAAAGAAGAGATCAAAATGGTGGAAAAGCGGATCGAAGCTTCCAGGCGCGATATTTTCTCGCAGCTCACCCCGATCCAAACCACCCAAGTAGCCAGACATATTTCGCGCCCCACTACCTTGGATTACATAAATTACATATTCCAGGATTTTGTGGAGCTCCACGGCGACCGTAATTTTGCGGACGACCTTGCCATGGTTGGCGGTTTTGCAAAACTCGATGGCCTTCCCTGCATGGTTATTGGCCACCAAAAAGGAATGAACACAAAAGAAAACCTCTACCGTAATTTTGGCATGGCACACCCCGAAGGCTACCGCAAAGCACTCCGTCTCATGCGCCTTGCAGACCGTTTTAACCGGCCAATCATTACGTTTATAGATACTCCGGGAGCATACCCAGGGATCGGTGCAGAAGAACGCGGCCAAGCAGAAGCAGTGGCCAAAAACCTGCGCGCCATGGCAGAACTCTCTGTCCCTTTTATTGCAATTGTTACAGGAGAAGGAGGAAGCGGAGGAGCGCTTGGGATTGGGATGGGAAATAAAGTTCTGATGCTGGAATTTTCTATTTACTCTGTAATCTCTCCCGAAGGCTGCGCTTCTATTTTATTCAGGGATGCCAGCCGTGCAGCAGAAGCCGCAAAAAACATGAAAATTACAGCCAAAGACCTTTTGGAGCTTGGGGTAATCGATGATATTATCAAAGAACCTTTGGGCGGGGCGCACCAGGACGCGGAGCAAACCGCAAAAAACATCAAAGCCGGAATTTTGAAACACTTGGAAGGTTTAAAAAACCTCTCTTCCAGAGAACTAATTGCAGACCGGTACAACAAATACCGAAAAATGGGAATTTTTGCCGAAGTGGCGGAACTGGCAGACGCGCACGACTCAAAATCGTGAGCTCCTTGCGGGCGTGTGGGTTCAATTCCCACCTTCGGCATTCTACTTCACGCCGCGGTGGTGGAATTGGCAGACACGTACGTTTCAGGTACGTATGGGTAACACCATGGGAGTTCGACTCTCCCCCGCGGCAATTTAGAGGAGTGTCAATGCTTTGGCTTTAAGGCTTTCCGCTTCTTTGTCCTTTCCAAAAACCAGAATAACATGGTCAAAACATTTTGCTGCTTGTGCATATTTGCCTTGGCCCAAAAGCCTCTTCCCTATTTCCATTGCTGCAACTTTGATCCGTGCAAGCAATTTAAAACTGGCAGGTTCAAGGGCAACTGCTGTCCCAAAATACGCAAAACCTCCAGTAACATCACCTTTTTCAAGCAACATCGCCCCCATTTTAAAAAATAAATCCGAGGAAGGATTAAGCTCTATTGCTTTCGCCAAGCTTTCTGCAGATTTAGCAACATCTTTTTTTTCATAAAAAATCCGCGCCTTTAACTCCCATGCTTTTGGGTTTTTAGGTGCTTCTTTAATTCCTTCTTCGCATTTTACCAGCGCCTCATCAAATCTTTTAGCCCTGCGTAAAGTTTCTGCTTCCCCTAAATATATGTCCCATTCGTGAGCTTTTTTATTAACATCGTTCGCTGCATGTGCATCTTGAAAAGCGCCTAGCGCAGCTTCATATCGCCCAGTAAGATAATAAACCTCCCCTAATAAGACATCTGCCGCCGGATTCATTTCTAAAAACTCATCTGTTAGTTTTAACGCAGCTTCCGCTTCACCAAGTTTCCCCGCTTCTTTAAGCACTAGGGCTTCATTTACCATATGTCCCCCAACCCCTTCCACATCTGGACTGGGGGTTTCTTGGGTCAATTCAAATTTTACCGGTTGCGGGTAAGTCCCCAAATCCATCCTATATTTCTTTCCTTTTATAGAAGCGATCACATAAGCATGGCCAGGAACAATCTTATAATCAGCCTTAACCCCAGCCGTACGCAACATCCCAACCAAAAGGTGTGAATATTCTAAACATAACGCTTTACGGTCTGATTGGCCTGCTTGGAGCAGCTCATCCGGCAAAAGGTCCCCAAAAGTTTGCCTAGTCGATAAGGTTAAATCCTTATTATACTGTAACCCTAAACCGCCTTTATCCGCCGTCAGTGCAGTATAGGTCTTGCCGTTTAAAAAAATAGAAGTATTGGGAGCCATAAGCGCCCTAAAACACAAAATGGCTTTCTCCATTTCTGTTGGTTTATAATGGGGAGGAAAGTTTTTTGCAAGAAGCAGTCCAACATATGCTTTTAGCTTTGGGGTTTTTTCCAATGGATCTTCAAAAGCAGTTTGGCTTTTAAGTTTAGCTAAAACCCTTCCCTCCCTAGTTCTATCTCTATGCTTTAAAACATAAGCCAATATCTCTTCTGCTGTAACCAACCCGTCCTTATCATCTTTATCAATATCCCCATCAAAATCAAAATCAGTACTCCCGTCTATTGCTTTTGCAAGCCGGGTCTCTGCTTTTATGTAGTGCTTCCCAGACTTGGGCATAGGAAGCCCCATCCCCTTAAAAAGTATCTCTGTAGCACTTGGTACCGACATTTTGTTGCTCCTTGGCAATCTAGTGTTTTTGGCACTGGTTCTCTATATGGTATAATCGGGTTTTAAAGCCTAAAACTTGCACAAAAAAACAAACAAAATTGTACCCTTGACAAATACCAAAAACACGCTATGCTTATACCGTTCCCAGTTCCAAAAAACCACAAGTTTTATGACTTCTAGGTTTTTCTCAAGTAACACTTAAATGCGAAAAATTCAAAATCCCAATGTCAAAATCCCAACAAGGAATAATTAAATAATAAAAATACATTGTTTGGATTTAGGATTTGGGATTTCGAATTTAGTGCTTCGAATTTTATAAAGGGGGTTAAAGATGGATATCGCCGAATTAAACAAGATGAATATGACTGCGCTTCAGAAAATTGCAAAGGATTTGACCATCGAAAACTACAAACAACTCAAAAAGGAGGACTTGGTTTTTAAAATCCTGGCAGCCCAAACCGAACAAAATGGCAATATTTTTGCCAAAGGGACGCTGGAAATCTTAAACGAAGGCTACGGCTTTTTAAGGACCCAAGGATACCTCCCTTCACAAAAGGATATTTACGTATCCCAAACCCAAATCCGCAGGTTCAACATGGAAAACGGGGACCTGATTTCAGGCCAGATCCGGCCTCCCAAAGAAGGGGAAAAATACTACAGCCTGCTCAAAGTAGAAGCAATCAGCAATAGCGACCCTGAAATGATCAGGGACAGGATCCATTTTGAAGACTTAACCCCAATCTTCCCCAACAAACGCTATCAATTGGAATATCTTAAAGGCCCGATCTCTTCAAGGTTAATCGACCTGGTCTCGCCCATTGGTGCAGGCCAAAGAGGATTAATTGTTTCTCCTCCTAAAGCAGGTAAAACTACTATCCTCAAAAACATTGCCAACAGCATTACGGAAAACTTCCCTGATTCCATCATCAAAGTATTGCTGGTAGACGAAAGGCCGGAAGAAGTTACGGACATGGAAAGGTGTGTAAAAGGAGAAGTGGCAGCTTCCACCTTTGACGAGCCACCGGAAGACCACATCCGCGTTGCAGAGCTTTTGCTTGAATCAGCCAAAAGGCTGGTAGAAGCAGGAAAAGATGTGGTCATTTTACTGGATTCAATCACCCGTTTAGCCAGGGCTTATAACCTGGTGACCCCACCCTCGGGAAGAACCCTGTCCGGAGGTTTGGACCCAACCTGCCTGCATCGGCCAAAAAGATTTTTTGGTGCAGCCAGAAACATGGAAGAAGGGGGCAGTTTAACCATTATTGCCACTGCCTTGGTAGATACCGGGAGCCGCATGGATGACATTATTTATGAAGAGTTTAAAGGTACGGGTAATATGGAGCTGCACTTGGACCGCAAGCTGTCAGACAAAAGAATCTTTCCAGCCATTGACATTAATATGTCCGGAACCAGAAGAGAAGAACTGCTCTTGTCACCGGAAGAGCTCAAGGCAGTGTGGCTGCTTAGAAAAGTCCTTAATAGTTACCAGGAAGAAGGAGCTACGGAACAATTGATTGAAAGAATGAAGGAATATAAGTCCAACGCGGCATTTTTGGCTTCCGCAGACATAAAATAAGTGGTATCATATAAAGTCTAATTTTTACAGTAAAGGATGGAAACACAATGGAAGAACACTCTGGAACAAACTTAGGTGCTTCAAAGAATAATGACTTAGACCTCGATAGTTTCATAAAACAGACCTTGGCAGAAACCCGTATGCCGGAACAACCGGCCGATGGAGCAAAAGCAGAATCAGCAGAAAAAGCAGCTATGGGAGGGACAATAATCAGCACTCCTATCCCCACCCCACCAAAAAAAGAAGAACCAAAGCCCCTACCCCCAATCCAACAACCCGCATCCAAACCCGCCTCTGCGGGCAGGCAAGAAAAACCTTCGGAATATGATGCTACTTTCAAAGAATATCAAATTGGCGATATTGTAAAAGGGAAAGTGGCCAAAATAGACACTTCCGGAATACTTGTAGACATTGGCTACAAAGCCGAAGGACTCCTCCCTGCAGAAGAGGGAGAAGGCTTAAAAGTGGGAGACGACATCTTTGCGTTGATTGAAAATCTGGAAAACCGGGAAGGCTACGTAGAGCTCTCCAAGAAAAAAGCGGATAACGAAAAAAAATGGAAAGCAGCTTACGACGCCTACAAAAACCGGGAAGTACTGGAAGCAAAAGTAACCTCTGCGGTAAACGGTGGATTGGTAGTTGATTATGAAGGGATCCGCGGTTTTATCCCGGCATCCCAAGTAGCCAAAAAACCGGAAACCACACTCCAGGAATTTGTAGGACAATTAATCCCGGTTAAAATCATTGAGCTCAACCGCAGGCAAGGCAAAGTAGTACTTTCCAATAAAATGGCGGAACCGGAAAAACACAAGCTCCAGGCAAACAAGATTTTAGAAGAGCTGGAAGTTGGACAGGTAAAACACGGTAAAGTAGTCAGCATTAAAAGCTTTGGCGCTTTTGTGGACATTGGCGGGATAGAAGGTTTAGTGCATCTTTCGGAACTTTCATGGAAAAGGGTCAACCATCCCAGCGCAGTAGTAAAAATGGACCAGGAACTCGATGTCTTTATACTGGGAGTTGATAAAACCAACAAAAAAGTCGCACTCGGACTCAAAGAACTGCTCGTAGACCCCTGGGTAACTGCAGGGGAAAAATATAAAGTAGGACAACTGATTAAAGTAAAAGTGGCACGCCTAACCAAATTCGGCGCTTTTGTAGACATCGATGACCAACTGGAAGGATTGATCCACATTTCCGAACTTTCCACCCAAAACATAAAAACCCCGGAAGAAGCGGTAAAACCGGGGGATGAAGTCGAAGTGAAAATCATCCGGATTTCACCGGAGGAACAAAGAATCGGGCTTTCCATCAGACAGGTCGCCTTGGACCAGGAAAGAAAAGAAGTGGAAGCAAGCATAAAAGAACAGGAAGACAAGCAAAAAGTCACCATTGCACACGCCATTGCGGAAAAAGAGCGGCAAAAACAAGTGGCAGAAGACGAAAAAGAAATCTATGAGGTAATTGAACCCAAAAATGAAATTTCCGGATAAGCTAGATAACGCGGCTCAAAAAAACAATTCACTCCTTTGTATTGGATTGGATATTTCCCTGGCCTCTATCCCCGCACACATTTTAAAAGAGACCGACCCTATTTTTGCTTTTAACAAAGCGATCATTGATGCAACCGGAGACCTGGTTTGTGCTTATAAACCAAACATGGCTTTTTACGAAGCCCTGGGCGGCTATGGACTGGATGCATTGCTCAAAACTATTGAGTATGTGCCAAAACACATCCCGGTAATTTTGGACGCAAAACGAGGGGACATTGGCAACACCTCTGCCGCTTACGCAAAAACCGTATTTGAAATCTTTAAAGCCGACGCAACCACTGTTAACCCTTATATGGGATTTGATTCCATAGAACCTTTTTGGGAATACCAGGAAAAAGGGGTGTTCATACTCTGTCTTACTTCCAACCCGTCTGCCCGTGATTTCCAGTTTTTTGGCGGTGACCACAAACTCTACATGGAAGTAGCACGCAAAACCAAAGAATGGAATAAATTTAACAACCTTGGGCTGGTGGTTGGCGCAACCAAAGCAGAATCCTTGGGTGAAATCCGCAATATTGTGGACGACCTGCCGATTTTAATCCCTGGAATCGGCAGCCAAGGAGGAGACCTGGAAAATTCCGTAAAGCTGGGTACCAATAAAAACGGCGGCCGCGCCATATTCAATGTTTCGCGCGCAGTAATCTACGCATCCACTGAAGCGGATTTTGCCGAGCGTGCCAGAAACAAAGCCAAAAACCTGCGGGACGAAATAAACCGTTACAGACCGAATGTGAAAAACTAACATGAAAAATACCCGCTCTTACCAAAATGCACAAACTACCATGAAAGGGATAAAACTACCAAAAATAGATACTTTCCCAAACCTCTATGCGGACCGTGATTACAACATCCACATAGAAAACCCGGAGTTCACCTGCCTCTGTCCAAAGACCGGTTTGCCTGACTTTGCAACCGTAACAATTGACTATCTTCCTGGTGAAACCATATTAGAATTAAAATCTTTGAAGTATTACTTTATGGCTTACAGAGAGCAGGGTGTTTATCATGAGTTTGTAGCAAATAAGATTCTAGACGACCTTTTTAAGGCCTGCCAACCTAAAAAAATAGAAATCGTTGTCCACTTTAATACGCGCGGCGGGATTGATACTACGGTAAAAGCAGCTTATCCTCAGTAGGTATTTTCTACACCACCCCTTTACCTCACCCTAGGTGACAGGAACTTCATCGTTTAAGATTAACGTCCCTCTCCATTACCTCAATTCAAATGGAGAGGGAAAGTTTGTGTGCTGCCCTCTCCATGGTGATGGAGAGGGCCAAATATCTAACCACGAAACAAATAACTATCTATGGGTGAGGTGGGCGGATGGGAGGAATCAGTAAGTTTCGTCTGCAGCTTTGAGCAATTGTGCAAGTAACGGAGATTTTTTTGTGATTTTACTTCCATGTAGAGTAATCGCCTGGATTACTCCTGTTTCTACCCTGGCCCTGGAGAGCATTCTGGCCCCAATTTTAGCGTGTTTTTTATGCACATAAAATTTGCGGAAAAATTTTGGTGATTTTTCACGCCTGCCCAAATAAGCAAACCAGCTGTATACCGGAGGGATAAAAGCATTCAAAAAAACCAGTATCCCTTTTTCAAAAAGCCCCAAGCGGCAAGCTGCTTTTCCCACATCATGGAGCAGCCCCAGCTTTGCCAGCATCCTTTCGTCCTGGATCCCACGGGCTTTGCCCAAACGGATTAATGCTTTGGCAGTGCCTACCGAATGTTTTTGTTCAAATTCAGGAAGCATTTCAAAAAGCGCAGCTTCGGGAATATTTAAATGGTTTCTGACCCAGGCTTTGTCTTCCGCATTCATTTTTGCAAAAAGCAAAAACCAGGATTGTTTGATCCTATACCCTACTCTACTTAACACTATCGATCGCCCTCCTTAAAGAAGCCACGAATTTGCCTACTTTGGGTGCCGGGGCTTTGGGATTACGCGCAATAATGTCTACAATCGCGCTCCCCACAATTACACCATCTGCATATTGTACCACTGCTTTGGCTTGCTTAGGACCAGAAATCCCAAACCCAACTGCCAAAGGCTTATCTGTAATCTTTCTCATTTTTTCAACTAGGGAAAATGCAGCATTGGAAACCGTTGCACGCTTACCTGTAATTCCGGTTAAGGATACCAAGTAAATAAATCCCTTGGAGGCGTCGGAAATGAGTTCCAGCCGTTCACTGGTACTGGTTGGCGCAGCCAAAAAGATCATGTCGATCGGCACCGCACTCCTCTTTACAGGTGTCCACTCGTCAGGAGGAAGATCCGGGACAATTACGCCATCCAAACCAAATTCCTGCGCATCCTTGAAAAACTTTTGAGTACCATACCTAAACATCAAGTTATAGCTAAGCATAAAAATAAGGGGGATTTCGGTTTTATTTCTGATCTTTTTAACCAAGGCAAAAACATCTGCCAAAGAAACATTTTTTTTAAGCGCTCGCTGGTGGGAAGCCTGGATAATGGGTCCGTCTGCTAAAGGATCCGAAAATGGAATCCCCAGCTCAATAATGTCCGCACCGGATTTTAGGAGGGCGTAAACCAATTTTTCCGTAAGCGGAAGTGTTGGATCCCCTGCAGTAATGTAGGCAATCAACGCCTTTTTATTGTTTTCTCTTAAGCCTTTAAATTTTTCTGAAATACGGCTCATATTGGTTTAATTTTACTACAAAAGAAAATGTTGCCATAGTGAAATTTTGAAAACCTTTGCACGAAGAAATAGAGTGAGAGCTCCGAATAATTCACAAGTGTTGGAAACCTGAGGCTAAATGCCTCGGTTTCCAAATAGAGCCTTAGAGATAAATCTGGAAACCGCGACATTCAGTCGCAGGTTTCCAGCTCTAAAAGAAGCAATTTTTCGGAGGTCTCAGAGTAGTTATCACAAATCAAAAGGGGGAATAAATCATGGGAGAAGGATTATCTGCATCACCAATCAGGACCACTGCAGGACAACCAGTTGCTGCTGCTGGTGACGAAGAAAGAGAAGAAGTAGTAGGAGTAAAACCTGCAGAAGAAAAAAGCAGGATAAAATTTACCCCAATTATTGCAGTAGGACTATTGGACGCACAAGCCTTTATTCCCAATGTACCAGATAAACATATCCCTATTGTATATCCTAAAGTAAGAACACAACTGGATATAGATTTGGGTGCTGGTTTTGCTCTCAAACAAACTGCAACCTTAAAATACGGGCATATCATCCCTATTTTGGATGGGCAAAACCCGGATGGAAGTGCAATGGTAGCTTTTGCAGAAGAAGCAATGTGGGGGCAGTATAAGACTGGAATTCCTTGGATGCCTGTAGTTACAATTGGTAATGATAATCGTTATAAGTTTGGCGGGAATTTGTGGATGCGCGGCTTGGCTGGATCAGTGTTTGCAGTACCCGGAACGCCATTAACACTTCTTACTTCAGCAGGAGTGCTGGGTTACCCATATGAACAAAAAGCTGCAGTACACAAAGGCTTGGCTAGTTTTACTTGGCTTGGAGTATTAACCTATACTTTTAATCCGCATTTCAAGCTAAACCTGATTTCCGAAGGAGAATATTGTCCTGACCTGAACAATGGGTGGATGAACACTATTTTGGAAGCGGAGTTTCCGTTTCCATTATAAAATAATCCGGCAAAAAGAGTGAAATTTAGCCGTCCCTTTGGCGATAGTTCTACATGACCGTCAGGTTTTATACTTTTCAAGACAAAAAAGCGCTTAAAGGCCGTGTTGCTGTCATTGCCCACCTGCGCACTGCATGGGAAAGCAAAAAGGGAGTCATGCAAGGAGACCCATCCCTTGCAGAATCAGCACAATTAGGAAGATTTACGGCTTCTTTTTTCCCCTGGCGCAGAAAAGATGCGGAAGATCAGCTGCAACCCAGTCTTCAAGCAGAACACACAGAAGAAAACTGCCGCCTTTGCGACCCGGAAGTAATAGACAGACAAGGGATCGCACGCGTAGAAGTAAACGGACGGCCTTATTTAATTTTGATAAATTATAGGCCCGTTACTGTCCCCCATATGATAGTAGTAAAACCTCCGGAAGAAGCTCATGCTGCACTTTGCCAACATATTCAAGCAGAAACAGATTTAAGCGACCTTGCAGAAATTTTTAAGTGTTTACCTGCAGAATTAAGTTTAACCTTTAACAGTAACCCCGGCCGGATCGGCGGCACAGGCGCTTCTATTAATCATTTCCACTGGCACATCCTCTCGTTTGACGGACAATTTATAAGATTAGCCTATACTTTGAATCCCCTTTTCCACTCCCAAAGAGCCGAGCAAGGGATCAATGTAGGAAGAGCTCTAAGTTGGCCTGCCAACCACCGGATTTTTGAAGGGGACCTGGATAAAGTTGCTGCCCTAGCACATCAATATATGCTTGGCTTAGGGGAAGAAAATCGTGCTTATAATCTGGCAATTATTACGCCCACAAATCCTGAAAACACTAAGCTGGTAGTTACCCCCCGCCGCCGCCCCCTCCCCATCTCTAGTTTTAGGGGGATTTATCCTTATCAAAGTTTTGGGGGAGAAAACGTCTTGGGCTACCTGGGGGGAGGAATCAGCCAAGAATTATTTGAAGTCTTAAAAAAATATCCCGGTGAAGCAGAAAGGGTCATTGAAATTTGGCTGCAAGAGATTACTGCTACAGATTGTGAAATGGGAGAGCTAGACCAAAAACTTCTAAGCCGTCTCTCTTAAAATTTCTATATCCTTATCGCCGCGGCCGGAAAGACAAACTACCACTATTTGCGTAGGATCCAGCTTTGGCGCCAATTTTTTAAGATAAGCCAGGGCATGCGAAGATTCCAGCGCAGGCATGATCCCTTCCAGCCTGGTCAGTAAATGGAATGCCTCGAGCGCTTCTTTATCTGTAACAGAAACATATTCCGCTCTTTTTGTTTCCTTAAGATAGCTATGCTCAGGCCCCACCCCGGGATAATCCAACCCCGCAGAAATAGAATGTGTGGATGATACTTGTCCGGTCTTACTTTGCAAAAGATAACTTAAAGAACCGTGCAAAACCCCGGGAGTACCCTTTTCCAGCGTTGCACAATTCTCCTTGGTGGCTAAACCGAGTCCTGCAGCTTCTACTCCGATCATCTTTACTTCGGAATCATCTAAAAACGGATGAAAAAGCCCGATCGCATTGCTGCCACCACCCACACAAGCAACCAGGTAGTCAGGCAAGCGGCTTTCAAAATTTAAAATCTGGCCTTTTGCTTCTTTGCCAATTACAGACTGGAAATCACGTACCATCATTGGGTACGGATGCGGGCCCATGCAAGAGCCTAGACAGTAAAAAGTGGTTTCCACATTTGTAATCCAGTCGCGCATAGTTTCGTTAATTGCATCTTTGAGTGTTTTACTCCCTGAAGTAACAGGAACAACCTTTGTCCCCAAAAGCTCCATTCTAAAAACATTGAGCGCCTGCCTGCGCACATCTTCTGCTCCCATGTAAACTACACACTCCTGACCCAAAAGCGCAGCAGCAGTAGCAGTTGCAACTCCATGCTGGCCTGCACCGGTTTCTGCAATGATCCGGTTCTTACCCATTTTCTTGGCAAGCAAGCATTGGCCAAGGGTATTGTTAATTTTATGCGCTCCGGTATGCGCTAAGTCTTCTCTTTTGAGGTATATTTTGGGACCTTTTAGATGTTCGGTTAAACGCTTGGCAAAATAAAGGGGAGTGGGCCTGCCTGCATAGTTTTCCAGGTAATACGTTAGTTCTTCCTGAAAAGAAGGATCCTCCTTTGCATGTAGGTATGCTTTAGTCAGCTCTGTAAGCGCAGGAATAATGGTCTCAGGCACAAACCTGCCACCAAACTCCCCAAAATGTCCTTTTGAATCCGGCAAACCACTTAAATTTGTCATTGCAATTCATTATATGTTATAATATTTCCGCGTTCAAGCAAAAGCATTATGAGAGTATTTTACACACTCATTATTTTGATCTTAATCATCGCCATAGTCGGTTGTGGCAATACCAGCACTAGAAGAGATCTCTCTACGTGGTACAAAGAAAGCGGCATCCGATTGGCAAGCGTTTCTGCCCCTTGTGTAATCAAGCTTTCAAACGGAAGCTACCGCGCTTTTTATGTTTCCGGAGGAAACATTGTCAGCGCTATTTCTTCTGATGAAGGAATAACTTTTACTGCCGAGGCAGTAACCAAGCTGGCCCCACTTTCAAGCAGTACTACAGAAGTTGTCATTACCAACCCATGGCTTGTAAGACTAAGCGAGTCTTCGCAAACCTGGAGGATGTATTATGAAGGGCTAAGCACTACAGAAAGTAACCCTATCCACAGGATTTTTTGCGCAATCTCCTACGACGAAGGTAATACTGCTTTTAACAGAGAAACTACTTCTATTACGCCTGAAGTAATCGCGGACAATAATAACATCGGCTCTCCGTTTGTCATAAAACTACCGGATACACGTTACAGGATGTATTACGCAAGCCAAGGCTTCATGGTTAAAAGTGCGACTTCCGAAAGTTTAAATGGACAAACTTTTGCAAAAGAAAACAGTGCTATCCTGGGGTCCAGTTATGATGATGCCGCATTAGCCCAATCTGTCATACGGCTGGCCAGCGGAAATTATAAAATGTTTTATGCTACGGATTGGAATGTTCACACCGGAGGCCCCACTAAAATCATGAGTGCAACGTCTTCTAACGGAACCTCTTTTACCAAGGATGGGAATATTTTAATAGATTTGGGGCTCACTGTAGATACAAAATTTGTGACCAGGCCAAGCGTAATCCAATTGTCAGTCAGCAACAACAATTACCGGATGTTCTATGCAGGGACCACAGACGGAACCACCTACAACCTCTTCAGCGCCACCAAAGAAGCTACAGGGATATAAAAGCGAGGATTATCATCCTCGCCGTTGCGCAACTAAGGTTCGCAAGACATCTCCTAATTCCACAATATTTTCTCTTTTAAAACCGGTTTGATGTAATTCGCGTCTGCTCCGTCTTATCAACTGTTCTAAAGTCCACCTTTTTCTGAACAGCAGGTTTCCGGCTACTGCTGTAATGCTAACACCGCCGATACGATAGACGCCCTTATCGGAACGTGTGCGTGGAATTTGTCTTAAGGCTTCTAACTCCCCCATAACCGCATCTCTAATATCACCAGGAATCCAGTTACCGGGTAAGTCCTGGTTTTTACGGGGCCGGACAGGCGGACTGGGCGCAGCAGTTGGCGCCATTTCCCAACTGGAAGCATTCATTCTTTCTACCACAGCTGACAAGAGGACCTCCAGATGGCCTAAGGATGTACGGCCAAATCTTGCTGTTTTGAGTAAATCTTCTATGCTCCAGTCTATTACTTCACCTAACGTTTTAACTTGACGGTCAAACAGAAAAATTCCCAGCCTGCCCGTAACTTGAATATCCAAAAAATAAAATCTCCCGGGAGCGGGATTATCAAAAGGGATTTGCCTTAAAAATTCAAGTTGTTCCGGACTGATGCCGTTAAAACGCCAGCTCCAGTCGCCCAAAGAGTCCCGTACCATTGAAACCGAAGGGGCGCCTACCGGCTCAGAAGATACTTGTACGCCAAACCTGCCTCCTCCATTTATTCCAGCTACTGTATCTCTCAAAACATCGCACAGTTCCACCAAGGATCTGCGGCCAAAACCGCGCGTCTTCAACCAATCTTGTGCGCTCACCTGCAAAGCTTCACCAACAGTGCCAACTCCTGCCGCAACCAGACAATTTGCTAATCTAACTGAAATATCCAGTTTATCAACAGGAACCGCACTCAAGACAGGCCAATGCTCTACAACTGCATCTCGGATATCGGGTGGAACCCAATTACCAACAGTAAAAGTTGGTTGTTCTGGCGCTACTACTTCTACAGTAGGCCTTTGTTCAACGATTACGTTTGCAGGACCAACCGGCGGCCTATCTACGCAGACTTTTTCCGGTTTAGGCTCTCCCGCTGGTTTTTGGGCAAGTCTTTGCGCAGCAGTTCTAACCGCTTTTACGCCCGCTCTTAATAAAAAACTGATCGTTCCAGGTAAAACTTTTCTTGTAGGATCCATACGTCCATATATCGGCAGGAGAAAGTAGAAATTTCAGCCGGGGAAAATATTTTTAAATTATAAAGAAAGCACGTAATCCTTCATCGTATTTAAAGCTTTTAAATAATCATCCGTAGTTGCTAAAGAGATGCGGACATTGTTTGGCGCCCCAAACCCCGCCCCATCTACCACCGCCACCTTTGCCTCTTCGAGGAGTCGCATAGAGAAAGTTTCAGAAATAGATTTACCAGCTTCTGGTTTCATTTTTACACTGCTGACATTTGGGAAAATGTAAAAAGCCCCTCCTGGTTTGACACAAGTAAAACCCATTTCAGCAATAATTTTAAGTGCTTTTTCTGCTCTTTCCCTGTAAGCCACTACCAGTTGTTTTGGAAAATCCTGCGGCCCGGTCAAAGCTGCCAAAGCTGCATATTGGACAAAGCTGGTAGGATTGGAAGTGTTTTGGTCTTGAATAAGCCCCATGGCTTTGATGATCTCCTTGTCTCCGCACGCCCATCCCAACCTCCACCCGGTCATGGAATAGGTTTTGGAACAAGCATTGATCACCAAAGTACGCGCTGCAAGCTCTGGGGAAAGAGAAGAAATGCTGGTAAATTCACCATCAAACACAATTGCATCGTAGACTTCGTCGGAAATAATAATCGTATCTTCTGAATAAGAAAGAATCACTTGTCCCAAAGCCTCTAATTCTTTCCTGGAATACAATACCCCTGCAGGATTAGATGGGGAATTGAGCAAGACTACTTTGGTCTGCTTGGCAATCGCTTGTTTTAACTGTTCCGGAGTAACTTTGAATCCCTTGGCCTCATCGGTATAAATAACTTTTGGAGTAGCGCCAGCAGCCTTTACTTGTTCCGCATAAGTCGGCCAATAAGGAGCAATCAGGATCACTTCATCTCCCGGGTCACATATAGCAAGAAATGCTTCAAACAACGCTTGCTTTCCCCCAACGTTTACAATTACTTGGGACATTGGATCGTATTTGACCCTGTTTTTTCGTTCTGTAAATTCTGCAATCGCTTTTCTCAATTCCGGGATCCCGGCTGTAGCAGTGTAGCGGGTTTTCCCATCCAACATTGCTTTATGTGCAGCGGAAATAATGTGAGGAGGAGTAGGCAGATGCGGCTCACCGGCAGTAAGGCCAAGCACTGGAACCCCCTGCGCTTTTAAAGCATTCACTTTTGCAGCCAAGGTCAAAGTTGGGGACGGCAATAACTTAGAGACCAATTGTGAAGTTTTTTTTCTCATCTTTTTCTCCTCCTCTGAAAGGGTGAAAAAGCGGTCCCGCTTAGCGGGATCGCTTTTTCACTGCACCAAGAAATCTTTCCAGCAACAATGGGTCCTTCTTTCCTGGACGAAGCTCTACTCCAGAAGAAACATCAACCACTTCCGGCTTCACCATCCGGATCGCTTTCCCAACATTTTCTGGATTGAGCCCGCCAGCTAAAACTATGGGGAATCCCTGTTTTTTGGCAGCTACTGCTAAAGTCCAGTTAAAGGGTTTTCCGGTCCCACCCTTTTTACCTCTGCGAAAAGTATCCAAAAGCACGGCAGCAACTTTCCCTTCATATTTTTTCAGCTGCCCAATATCACCTTTTTTCTTTAAACGAAACGCCTTCCAGACTTTGGATCCCACAATTTTACCGCAAAAATCCGGTTTTTCTTCTCCGTGTAACTGCACATAATCCAGTTTCACCAGGCGGACTACGCGATTTACTTCTTGGATCTTTGCATTCACAAAAACCCCAACGGTTTTAATTCGCTTAGGAAGCTTCTCTGCAATATCGCAGGCTTGTTTAATAAGGATGCGGCGCGGGCTTTTGGCAAACACAAACCCAAGGTAGTCTGCCCCCAGCTTTACCGAAAGCAAGGCATCTTCCAAATTTGTAATCCCGCAAATTTTAACCTTTGGCTTCATATACCCATTAACTCCCTGATCTTTGCTGCTGGATCGGTTGATTTCAAAATGCTCTCTCCCACCAAAAACGCATCTATGCCCTTATCCCTTAACATCTCGATTTGTTCATAAGAATCTATGCCGCTTTCTGCTACCACAATCTTTTCTATTAGTTCGGGAAAACTGTCCATGATATCAATTGTAACCGTTAAATCTGTCTGAAAAGTATCCAAATTGCGGCTATTGATGCCGATTAATTGCGCATCCGTCTCTAAAACCTTTTCCATTTCTATTTCACTGTGCACTTCAACCAATGCTTCCATGCCCAGGTCATGGGTCAATTTTAAGAATTCGGAAAGTTTTTCCAAAGGGAGCAGTTTGGCGATTAAAAGTATGGCATCTGCTCCTGCCACGCGCGATTCATAGATTTGCTCTTCATCTATAATAAAGTCTTTACGCAGCACCGGAAGGTCTACCGCTATTTTTACTTTTTCAAGGTAAGAAAGTTTTCCCTGGAAGTGCTGGTCAGTTAATACCGAGATAGCAGCCGCTCCACCTTCTTGATAGGTTTGGGCTATCTCTGCCGGAATAAACTTATCAACAATAACACCCTTGGATGGGGAAGCTTTTTTCACTTCTGCAATAATAGCGCCGCTTCCTTTTGGCAATGCTCCCAAAAAATCATTGGCAGGCAAAACACTTCCCAAAAACTGGCGCACGTTTTGCTTTTTTAGCAGTTTTATTTCTTTTTGTTTTTTCGCTATGATTTCATCAAGGATTGACATACTGGGGAAATACTATACTAGAGATAAATTGGGGGGTCAAGAGAGAGCAGCTTTACTTCTGCTCCTTCATTTTCATCCCGGGTTTCCAAAGTACTACGCGGTTTCTCCCCTCACCAGAAAGTCCGGCTTGCTCCGGGTCTTTCGCAGCATAAGTCGCGGCATCTGCAGCCTCATACACCTTTTCCGGGGCGCGAAAATTAGCTTGAGCAGTAGAAGCAATCCCTATGCTTGCAGTTTGCGTCAAGAGCTGGCCAATCCCAACTTCAAATCCAGCTCCAGCAATTACTGCTCGTTCTGCTTCTCCTACTTCCAGGGCTTCTTGTTCGTTAAAATCATATAAAATAGTTGCAAATTCCTCTCCGCCATAGCGGGACACTGTACATATTTCATCAATAAGTGCAGTTGCTTCTTCCTCATCCGCAGGTAATTCACTTCTTCTTACCAAAATCTCCCTGACTTTTGCTTTTGCAGCACATTCCATTCTTCTTGTTGCTTCTATTAAGATACGATCTCCGATCGTGTGTCCGAAAGTATCATTTTTAATCTTAAAATGATCGAGGTCCATAGCAACTACGGAAACTGGTTTATGCTGCTCATTCCCCTTCAAAAATGCCTCTGCCAAACGTTCCAAGCCAATCCTGCGGTTATATAAACCGGTTAAATAGTCTCTTGTTGCCAACCTAAAAAGTTCCTTTAGAAAAAATTGGCCGTCTAATTTTCCAGATAAAATATCTGCAATCATTTGTAAGAGGGTCTCCTCTTTTTCTCCCAAATGTACGCCTAATTCCATTCTCAAACTTATTGCCCCTAAAACCTTGGGATGTTTACCTTTGAAAGGAAAAATCGCAGCATCGCCTACGCACCATACTTTCCTCTTCCCTCCCTCCCTTAGCTGGGGAGGAAACTCCGTGGGTGTTCCTTGCATCCTTAAAATCCACGGTTTACATTTTTCAAATACTACCCATTCTGCAACGCCAAAATCCTGTTCTATCTTTGGATCATAAATAATCCCAGCAGAAGCAGCCATAACTAAATGGGGACTTTTTGTCCCTTCTTCTTCTTCTTTTTCGGTGGGCATATCCGCCAGAAATACCGCCATTCTTGATACTTGGCTTCCAAGAATATTGGGCAAAATATCTATAACTGCCTTGGCAAGCGTATCCACTCCAGCTGAAACATCTTTTTCATCCCCACCCCCAACCACCCTATCCAAAGCAGGAGATAAAGTTGCTAAGCTTATTAGCTGTTTCGCGTAATTTTCCTGTTCCCTATGCTGGTCCAGGCGTCCTAAAGCATCAGAAACCATTTCGGAAATAAGATTAAACAATTCTCTCCCAATTTCTTTTCCCACTGACTCATCTGCACCCGGGATCTCGCTAAATAAAAATTTAAATTTTCCTTCTTTATTGGCTAAATGGCGGTTGCACTCAAAAAGATATTTCTCTCCATTTGGGGCATCGATTTGGACATATACGTTCTGGGAAACATTTTTCTTTGCATCTTCCAAGGTCCCTCCATTTTTATAAGCAGCAGCATCCCTTAAAGCTTTAATCTCTTCTTGACGGAAAAATTGGACTGCACCCGGATCCCCGGTTCCTATCCCCCAAGCTCTCATATCAAAACGGTCGGACAGAAAAAAGAATTTTTCCCCGCTTTTTCTTTGCAACACAAAAGCTTTTGCTCCTTCGGGTTTACCCCAGTCGAAAAACCGAGTCGCACCAGCCATTTTATTGGAGCTGACACATTTAATCTGTCCCCTGCGATTAACCCTGTAAAGATTAATCCCTTCAATGCCCAAATCCTTAAAAGCGGTTTTAGCTACTTCTAAAACTTCTTCTTCTATTTCATCTAAAGTCGGTTTGGATTTTCTCCAAATTTCCAGCAATGCCGATCTCTGTTCCCCATCGTCAATTTTATCCCTAATAAGCTTATCTGCATTCGGTTTAAAAACCAAAGGAGCATCTTTTTCCTCGGGATTGGCAAAAAACTGCTTCCAGGTTTCATCCTTATCACCAAAAATCTCTATTACCTGGCTGCGTTCTACCACTCCAGAGCGATGAGAAGCTTTATGCAGAGAAAACATCAACCTGTCCCTAACTGTCCTACGGAATTCTTCAGTTAAAGACTCTAGGTAACTTCGCACCCGGTCTGCGGATGCTTCTTTGGTTACAACATTGGCGTGAACAACTGCACTTCTTACTTTTCCAGGATCTCTTCCCAAAATTCTACTTAATTCAACCACAACCCCATCTACCATATTCCCCCTTAATCTGCCGGTATTACCCAAGAAAGCAGATTTTCCCAAATGTGATTTTAGACGGTCTATTAGTTCCGAAGTAGCTGGAATCCCTAATTTATTTAATACCCGGCGCAAAACCACAACTTTTGCCACGCCAAGATCATTGGTTATCATATATAGTTATTCCTCTGTTATTATTATCGACCAAACCGTGGTAAAATTTCACTATGTTATATAATCACTTACCAGTAATGTCCGGCGAAGTTTTGGGCATATTAGACCCCAAAAAGGGCCAAACTTTTGTGGATGCCACCTTAGGACTCGGCGGACACACTTTAAGTTGGCTAGAAGCTTGTCCAAAGCTAAAAGTAATTGCTTTTGACCAAGATCAAAACGCTATCGAGATGGCAAAGAAGAACCTTCAAGCATTCAGCAAAAATATCGAATACATCCATGACAACTTTTCCAATCTAGACAAACATATTAAAGAACCTATTGATGGGATCCTGTTTGATCTCGGAGTTTCCTCGTATCAAATTGACGATCCAGAGCGTGGCTTTAGCTTTGGCAAAGATGGGCCTTTAGATATGAGGATGAATAACAGCCAAGGGATACAATCCGTAAAAGAACTTTTAGAAACCGTATCCTTGGCAGAACTCACCTCAATCATCGGCAATTACGGTGAGGAACGATTCGCAGGGCGCATTGCCAGGAACATTCTGGAAAACAAAACAGGCCTAGAAACTACTCTGCAACTTAGAAGAATAATTGAAAAATCAATCCACGGTTTTGAAAAAATAAAATCCGTAGCCCGGGTATTCCAAGCCCTGCGCATTGCCACAAATAAAGAATTGGATGTCTTAGCAACCGCTTTAGTAACCTCCCTTAACCTTTTGGTAACGGGGGGACGGATCGTAGTACTCTCTTACCATTCACTAGAAGATCGTATAGTTAAAAACACATTTAGGGTGGAGGGGAAAGATTGCCTCTGCCCACCCAAAATGTTAAAGTGTGTTTGCAGGCACAAAAAAAAGATCAAGATCCTGACTACAAAACCAATGCTTCCAACCAAAGAGGAAACCGAAAAAAATTCCCGGTCCAGGAGCGCTAAATTAAGAGCTGCGGAGAAATTATGAAAAAAGAACCGCGTTTTTTTATTTTTGGTTTGGTGATTGCCTTTTTACTGGCTGCATTTCATCTCTATGTCTATACTAAAAACATAGGTCTGCACTATGAAGTAAATATACTAAAAATGGAGCTGCGGCAAATCCACGACCAAAACCGCAACCTAAGCAGTGTTGTCTCCAAGAAAAGAAACCTTTTTCGAATTAACCAAGCAGCAACGGAAAAATTAGGAATGCAGCGCCCGGAAAAAGTGAACTACGTATTAACCTCACCAGAAAGAAGGTAGACCACCTCACCCACCATCTGCTTATCGGAACATTCTTCTTAAGCGCCCTCTCCATTATCCAATGGAGAGGGATAAGTTAAGTGTTTTCTGATAACATCCAGGACTTTTTTTATATCGGCAACAATATCTTTATTCCTAAACCTTATAATTCCAACCCCTTGCTCTTCTATGATTTTTTGACGCAAAACATCATAATCTTTAATTCTCTAGCACGTAGGACTTTCTTTTTTCTTGCCATTAAAAGCTCCATAATCAAATTCTGATCTACTACCCTCTCCATCGCCAGATGGAGAGGGTCAAATAGCAAATACTAAACAAATAGCTGTTTGTGGGTGAGGTGGATCACCAGAAAGAAGGTAGCTTTAACTCTGTTTTTGCAAAAGGAGAACGAAAAGAGGATCCCTCAACCCTGGTCCCCACCTGCATCCAATAGCCTCTCTGTTTTTCATAAAAGATCAGCTCCGCATCCCCTTCGATCTTGGCTAATTCTTTGGCAACATTTACCGCATCTGTAAACCCGCCCAATTCATCTACCAGTTTCGCTTCTTGTGCTTGTTTGCCGGTATAAATACGTCCGCCCGCTTTCTCTCTTGCTTCGAAAGACGTAAGGCCCCTTTCTTCCATAACCGCATCCAAAAATTCCTGATAATTTTCTTCCATCACTTTTTCCAGGCTCGCTCTTTCTTCTTTGGTAAGCTTGCGCACCCCGGAAAACATGTCCATGTGTTTCCCTTCTTTTACCACATCCATCTTAATCCCCAGTTTTTCATATAATTTTTCCAAAACCGGGAAAGAACCGATTACACCAATAGAACCGGTAATAGTGGCAGGATCAGCCACGATTTTTTCCGCAGCCAAAGAAACATAATATCCACCGGAAGCCGCAAGGTCTCCCATGGAAGCCACCAATACTTTTCCCTTGTCCCTGGCACGTTTTAGCTCTTCGTAAATCTGCGCAGAACCAACCGCAGAACCGCCGCCGCTATTGACCCTTAAAACAATCGCCTTGATCTGCTTATCGTCCGCAGCTTTTCTGATCTGTTCTGTAACAGTATCGGAACCCGTAGCCACCCCGCCAAATAACACGTTTGTGCCGCTCTGGCCGGTAACAATTTCCCCGTCAATACTAATAATCGCAATGCGGTTAAATGCGGCAAAAACATAATCACCAATAGTATCCGGTTCCACTAGAGACTGATCAATCAATTTAACCTCTGGGGTACCGGCATACATGGAATTGATTGATTCTTTTATATCCTGAAAATAACCAATCTCGTCAATCAAACCAATTTTTTCAGCATCCTTGGCAGTTAAAATCCTGCCGTCTCCTATTTCTTTAACTTTTGAAAGCGGGATATTACGGTCTACGCTGATATCCACTGCCAGTTGGCGATAAAGGTCTCCCACAATCCCTTCCAGCATCTCTTTTTGGTCAGGAGAAGTTCCATTGCTAAAAGGAGAAAAAGTCTCTTTATATTTACCGGTTGACCAAATCTCCCACTCTATTCCCAGCTTATCGCAAAGGTCCTTGGCACGCGGAATGATAATCATATTGCCGATCCCGCCGATAGAAGCACCGCGCGGTAAAATGATTTTATCTGCCGCAGAAGCCACATAATATTCTTCTGCCATTGCTCCTTCATCAATATAAGCCACTACTTTTTTACCTTTACGTTTTGATTCTTTTAGTTCCGCACGGATCTCTTGCGCCATGGCCATGCTTCCCAACCCCCCTCCACCAAGCCCTCCCACTTTTAAAACAATACCATCTATACCCGGATCTTTTGTGGCACCTTTGATTTGAAAAATTAAGCTGTCTACTCCTTGTTTAAAGCCTCCCAATGCGCTGACCTGGCTGCTTCCTCCCACCAAGGCTCCTCTTAAGTCAATCACCACAAATTCCTTGGGTTTAATAATAGAATGTGATCTCTCTTGCGCCACCGGAACCTGGAAAGAAAAAGAAGCACATTGTTTCGGATTAGTAGAACCGGGATCAGCAAGAAAACCATAGTCTATGCTCATAAAAGGAAGAGACAATCCAATCCCACCAGTAGGTTTTAATTTATCCCAACCAATCCTGATCTTAAGTCCCTGTGTAAGAGAAAATTCCGCACCACAGTGAGTAAGATTTTCCCCCACTCGATTTGGATCATACTCAATATCCGCAGTAAGAATAATCTTTTCTTTTAAAGGAAGGAAAGCCACACCAAAACGGCTGGAACCGGTTACAGGGAGGTCACGGTTTGAAACAATGTCCTGCTCCAAAAACCCAAGGTTTAACCAAGGGGTAACCTTAACCAGTAAACCCACGTCCGAAGACCAAGGGCTGCTTTGCGTACCCCCGGAATTAATATTAACTGTTTTATACGCCACACCCCAATTGAACCCCCCGCCAGCCCTATGACCATAAGCAAAAGAACCAACATTAATATTATCATTATTGGCGGGATTATTTGTTCCCCACCACCCATATCCCAAAGACCCCAAATTCAAAAAAGTTGAGGAAAGATTGTAATCATTGGCTTTGTTCAAATTCCCATTGGCAAAAGAAAGACCAAAAGTCTGGTCTGCAAGCCCTGCGGGATTATAGTAAATTGCATTTACGTCATCACAAACTGCAGTAAACGCACCGCCCATAGAAAGAGGACGTACTCCCACCCCGCCTTTGATAGCATATTGGTTAAAGGTTTCAGCCCCCACACTGCCCATCAACAGAAAAAATAAAAGTAAAGTTAAAATGGATTTACGCAAATTTCCTCCCCAAAATAAAACTCTAAGCACTAAACTCGAAATCCTAAACCCCGCTTTGCGGGATCCCGCACTCATTATATTTTTAATAATAAGGAGCGGGACAATTTCAAATTACCAAAATACAAAAGTTTTAAACATTGTAATTTTGATATTTGAATTTATTTAGAGTTTCGAATTTCGGATTTAGAATTTTCAATACTCCTCTTACAATTCAATCTTTACCCCTACTAATTGGGTCGCCTGTTCCCCGTTCCCCCTGCTCATCTGCAGTGCATAGTGCAGTTCTACCGGTCTAAAAGACAAGCTACCTCCAGCAGTCCAGCGGTCTTTGTCGTAACCGCCGCGCAAAACTAAGCCTCTGGTAACTTGTTGCTCAACCCCAACATGGCCAAAAACCTGCGGCCCAGCAGAAGATTTTAAGTTGCGGTATTCCATATCCCCTGCCAAGGTAAGAGTAGAAAATAATTGATAGGAAAGCCCTAGTCTTACCCCTCCTCCCAA
>JAPLLA010000016.1:37622-42565 GCA_026387795.1 Candidatus Saganbacteria bacterium
TATCCAATAGATCCTGAAAAAGTATTCCCCAGCTTAAATTGTTTGGAAAGGTCCCCAAAAGCCCCAAATCAAAACTGGAACCAGTAGTTTTGCTGTTGGGTAAATTCCCGGTAAGATTTTTATAGGAAAAACCCCACCAAATACCATTCCCCCCATCCCGGCCGTAAGAAACCGCAGAAACTGCGGCACTTTCTCCGGTTAGCGTAGTGCGCAGCCAAGTAGAAACCGCAAAAGCACCGTAAGTGAAAATAGTGTAATCATTGTTTTTATAAACCTGGGAATTACTGTCCAAATATCCTCTTTCCAGCCTAAACCTGCTTGTACTAACCAACCCTGCGGGATTATAAAAAACTGCGGTCGGATCATCTGCAACAGCGGTAAAAGCCCCACCCATCCCCAGCGCCCTAACCCCTATCCCATCCCTTAAATTGGCATCCGTTAAACTGGCAGCAAAAAGCGCCGTGCCTAACGGCAGGCAGGGAGAAAAAAATAATAAGGAAAAGATCAAAATAAAAAATAGGATTTTCGTTTGCATGTGATTTTTCCCAAGTGTATACTTTTTGCTATTATGAGTCAAGAAATCCGCGTACGTTTTGCACCCAGTCCAACCGGATACCTCCATGTGGGAGGAGCACGGACCGCACTTTTTAACTGGCTGTTTGCCAAACATCATGGCGGGAAATTTATATTGAGAATCGAAGACACGGACCGCCAGCGTTCTACGGAAGCAGCGATTAAAGCAATTTTCCAGGGAATGGAGTGGCTGGGAATGGAATGGGACGAGGGACCTAAAATCGGGGGAGCTTATGGCCCATATTTCCAAACCGAAAGACTGGCAACTTACAAAGAATACATAGAAAAACTGCTAACAACCGGAAAAGCCTATTATTGCTTTTGTACGCCGGAAGAGCTGGACCAGCAAAGAAAAGAAGCCGCAGAAAGAAAAGAAGCCCCACGCTACAACGGTAAATGCCGCAAGCTAACGGATCAAGAAATTGAAACTCTCTTAAAATCCGGCAAGCCCTATGTAATCCGTTTCCGGCTACCGCAAGAAGGGACTACGGTAATACACGATCTGGTAAAAGGCGATGTCTCTTTTGAAAATGAATTGTTGGACGATTTTGTGATCATGAAGTCAGATGGTTTCCCTACTTATAATTTTGCGGCAGTAGTCGACGATTCGCTCATGAAGATCACGCATGTCATCAGAGGAGAAGACCATATTTCAAACACACCCAGGCAAATATTGCTTTACGAGGCGCTTGGTCTGCCTATGCCTCAATTCGGACACATCCCCATGATCTTAGGAACTGATCGGTCTAGACTTAGCAAGCGCCACGGTGCAACTTCGGTTATTGAATATCGCGATTTAGGGTACTTGCCAGAAGCAATGGTAAATTATTTAGCACGCTTGGGGTGGAGCCACGGTGACCAGGAAATATTTTCCAGGGAACAGCTTATCGAACTTTTCAGCCTGGATAGAGTGGCAAAAACCGGGGCTATTTTCGACACAGAAAAATTGAAATGGCTCAACAGTCTATACATCCGTCAATCACTGCCGGAAAGGATCTATGATTTGGCAATGCCCTTCCTGGAAAAAGCATTTGAAACCTATAACAAGCTGGACAAAGAAAAAACCGGCATAGAATATATAATGAAAGTGATCCAGATCCTCCAGGACCGCTTGGTTTTAATCGCTGATATCTCCTACCTTGCGCAATACTTTTTTGACGATCATATTGAATACGATCCACAGGCAAAGGAAAAATATTTTACTAATCCCAAAGCCAAGGAATATCTAGAAAGGATCAAAGCAGAGTTGGAAAAACTCTCTGGATTCACAAAACCGGAGATCGAAGCTGCGTTCAAAGGCTTGGCAAAAGAGATGGGAATCAAACTTGGGGAGATCATCCACCCGACTCGCTTAGCACTAACAGGCAGAAGCGAATCTCCGGGAATTTATGATGTAGTGGAAATACTTGGAAAAGAAAAGGTTACTGCCAGATTACAAGCCGCGTTAGAAACAATGTAAATCCTAAGCACTAAACTCTAAGTCCTAAACCCCGCTTTGCGGGATCCCGCACTCATTATATTTTTAATAATAAGGAGCGGGACAATTTCAAATTACCAAAATCCAAAAGTTTTAAACATTATAATTTAGATATTTGGATTTGTTTAGAGTTTCGGATTTAGAATTCCGGATTTACTTCACAACCATCGTGCCAATACCATGGTCCGTAAAAAGTTCCAGAAGAAGCGCATGAGGAATATTTGCATCGATAATGTGTACTGTTTCCGTCCCTTTTTTAAGCGCAGTGAGTCCGCATTTAACTTTTGGGATCATCCCGCCTTTAATATCTCCGGACTTAATCATCTCCCAAATCTTATGCGTGTTGACCTGGGAAACCAGTTCTCCCTTACTATCCAAAACACCTTTTACATCAGTCAAAAGAATTAATTTGGCTGCTTTTAGATATCCGGCAATCGAAGCTGCTGCACTGTCTGCATTAATATTAAAAAGCCCACCGCCCTTCCCCACCCCAATCGAAGAGATAACCGGGATGTATCCTTTTTTGATCCATTTCATGAGAACTCTGTAGCGCACCCCAGTTACTGTACCAGTACAACCAAGATCAATCCTTTCGCCGTTTTCACCTCTAAGATAAATCTTGTGTGCTCTGATCACCCGGCCTTTTTTGCCGTATAAACTAATGGCTTTGCCGCCTTGTTTCTTAATTAAACGCGCAATGGTTCGGTTGTTTTTTTCGCCCAGTACGTGCGCCACTACTTTCATGGTCTCTTTGTCTGTTACACGGAGTCCCTGGATAAATTTTGGCTCAATCCCTTTTCTTTTAAGGCTTTTATTAATATCTTTGCCGCCGCCGTGCACCAGGACCGGATGCATCCCCAAATATTTAAGCAGGACTACATCGCGCAGCAGCGCTTGGCGCAGCTCCTCATCTTCCAAAACAGAACCGCCGTATTTAATCACTATAACCTTGCCGTGAAACTTCAATAAATACGGTAAAGCTTCTATAACAATACTCGCTCTTTTGATTAAATGTTTGTACATTTCTCTGATCTCCTAAGTATGGTACTTCGCGTTGATCGTAACATAATCGTACGACAAGTCGCATCCCCACGCCACTGCCTCCCCTGTCCCCAAACCCAAGTCTAATGCAACCGATACCTCTTTTTTTCTTAAAAACTTTTCTGCCTTACGTTGGTTTTTTGCAAAACTTTCTCCGCGTTTAAACAAAACCACATTGCCGATTTGAACTATCAGTTTTTGCGGATCGAACATGGCTCCAGAGGCACCTGCAGAAGAAAGAATTCTGCCAAAATTCGGATCCCCCCCAAAAACTGCCGTCTTAAAAAGTTCGGAACCTGCTACGGTTTTTGCCACCGTGCGCGCATCTTTAAAGTTTTTAGCTCCTTTAACGCTTACCTCAATTAAACGGTTTGCACCCTCACCATCTTGTGCAATCAGTTTTGCAAGATAGATGCAAACTGCACGCAATGCTTCTTTAAATTCTTTTAAGCCGTGTTGTTTGGTTATTTTTACTCCGGACATTCCGTTTGCCAAAACAAAAACGCAGTCATTGGTGCTCATTTCATTGTCAACTGTCACCATATTAAAAGAGTCTTCCGTGGCTTTCTGCAAAACAGGATCCAATAACTTTTTATCGATTGCTGCATCAGTAGTAATAAAAGCATGCATGGTCGCATGCGGAAGATTCATCTGCGGAGCAATCATTCCTGAACCTTTGGCAATGCCACCGATTACAAAAGACTGCTTACCAATACTGACCCGATAGCTGATCTCTTTGGGAAGTTTATCTGTGGTCATAATCGCGCGTGCTGCTTGCATTCCCCCTTTGGGAGAAAGTCTTTTTACAACGTGTTTAATTCCGCGCGTCACCCGCTCCATGGGAAGCATTTTACCGATTGAACCAGTGGACGTAACCAAGACTTGGGAAGAGAGAAGGTCCAGCTCTTCTGCGGTAAGCTCCACCATTTTCCAGGCATCACAAAGCCCTTGCTTGCCTGTGGCGCAATTTGCGTTCCCTGCATTGGCAATAATTGCCTGGATAGAAGGCGCTTTTGTAATCTGCTCAATAGAAACCAAAACCGGAGCAGCTTTCATTTTGTTTACAGTAAAAACTCCGCTTGCAATACAAGGTAGAAGAGAATAAATCAGTGCGAGGTCAGGTTTTCCAGATTGTTTGATCCCTGCCGAAAGACCGGCTGCCAAAAATCCCCGGGGAGCAGTCACTCCCCCAATTACTTGTTTCATCTAAGGATACATCCCTACTTTCAAAAGCCCCATGGTTTCCGGGAGTCCAAACATGAGATTCATATTCTGGATTGCTTGTCCTGCTGCTCCCTTGACCAAATTATCAATAACAGAAAGGATTATAACATATTCGGTATGGCTATCATATTGCACACAAATATCGCAGAAATTGGAGCCACAAACCTGCTTTATATTGGGCAAAGCGCTGACCACTCTTACAAAAGAAGCATCTTTATAGGTTCCTTTATACAGCTTCCGGATTTCTTCAATTTTCTTCTGCGTTTTTAATTTAAGGTAAATAGTAGAAAAAATGCCCCGGTTCCATGGGGCCAAGTGCGGAGTAAAAGTGACTTGGGTTTTTAATTCCTGCTCTATTTCCGGAGTGTGCCGATGCGTTGCTACTTTATAAGCGGAATATCCTTCATTGCATTCCGGGAAATGGGTAGCAAGGGTCAGGTTTTTACCTGCACCGGAAACACCGGATGCCGAATCAATAATTACCGAACCCTCTTTAACCAATCCCTTTTTCACCAAAGGCCAAACAGCCAAAATCGCAGAAGTCGCATAACAGCCGGGATTGGCAACCAGTTTGGCTTTGCTGATTTTAGGACCATAGATTTCAGGAGAACCGTAAACTGCACTACGT
>JAPLLA010000016.1:42639-63076 GCA_026387795.1 Candidatus Saganbacteria bacterium
ATTTGGAATAAAGCGAGGAATCTTTTAACCGAAAATCCGCACCCAAATCAACGACTTTGATCCCCTTTTTAAGAAGCGGTGGAACCGCTTCCATTGCCAAGCCATGCGGGAGAGCAACAAAAACAATATCTACTTTAGGAAGGTCTGCGTTTCGGGGATCGGCACAAACCAAATCCGTAAGCCCATAGAGAAAAGGATAAACTTCCGCAATCTCTTTACCTGCAAAAGAAGTAGAGGTAATCCATTTGATCTCTGCTTTAGGATGCTCAAGCAGTAATGCCAGCAAATTGATGCCGCTGTATCCGGTAGCCCCCATTATTCCAACTTTAACCATTGTTTTCCTCCTCTAGTGGTAACGCTTGACCTCAAACCTAAACAATTCTACAGGTTCGCGGCCTTCAATTCCACCTTTGCGGCGGCAAATTTCAATCTGTTGTTCCGGGGTATTCACTCCTTCCAAATCTGGCAAAAGCAGCCCCCGCCTTTCCCCTATTTTTACAATCACCCCGTAACGTTTGGCATCCAGTTCTTGTAAAGAGCTAACGGGTTCTGGGGCACTTAAAACATCTACCGAAATTTCTAAATCATCAAGCTCATCTGAAGTAAGCGGATTAAACCTTGGATCTCGGGTTGATGCCTGAATTGCATTTTTGATAATTTCTACCGCAATATTAGGCATGGTTGGAACAAAGGTCCCAATACATCCACGCAACGCATGTCCCCTGTGTAAAGAGACAAAAACCCCGGCTTTTTCTTTCATTTCTTCGGAGATGGGATTAGGTGGGGGTATTATTTTTCTATCTATAATGTAAGCCGCAATCGTCTTCCTGGCTAACGCAACAAACACACTTTCTTTTCTGTTTTGGTTATTGGTCATTGGATATTGTTTGTTTATTGATTATTGGTAATTGGTAATTTGCAACCATATATCCTACCCCAAAAGGTCCTTCGTACGACAAAACTTCCGGAACTGCTCCATATCCCTCTAGGGCTCCCAGTAAAATAGCAATAGACCAAAGAGAATCTTGTCCTGCTTCTTCTGCTAAAACCGGATCAAAATTTAAAATCCCTTCTACATCGTTTGCTTTAACCAGTTCTACGAGCTTTTCATCGAATTCTTTCCCCTTTGGACTAAATCCGCTTGGAGCACCAGGGGTCAAGCGGTGCGACATATCCGCACTGGCAATAATCGCAACTCTCTTGCCGCTGTTTTCAACTCCTTTAGCCATGGCTTTGCCAAAAGCATAAAGGTCAGTAAGCCGCATAAAAGAAATTGCAATTGGCACCAGCGGTTTTTTAAATCCCACACTATATGGATAGTAAAGAGGAACTAAAATACCGTGGTCTAAAATGGTTTCCATAATCAAAGAAGAATTAATCCCGTTTTTTTCCGCTTCCTTGGCTATTTCCCGAGCTAGTGCAGGGTCTCCTTTAAAGGAAAAAACCGGTTTTGGCATGCCAAACTGCGAAAAATTGCCTTCGTAAACGTGAGAAGCATAAATCGGCACAGAAACAGTAGAAACATCTCCATGCGGAGTAATAATAATGAGAACATCAATTTCTTTTTCCAGGGATTTTAACTGCTTGGCTACTTTTTCCAGGGCGTTTTTGCTTTTTTCCGCTTCTTTTAACCTTTTGCCGCCAATTTGCGGCACTAAAATTGGGGGATGCGGCATAATCGCGGCAAATTTTATGTTTTTCGACATGACGCGTTTAATAATACAAGAAAAGCAAGCAATGTCAAGCATTGGGCTTTTATGATATAATATCCGCTCATATGAAGGATCTTAAGATCAGTGTTTCCGGAGTGCGCGGGATTGTAGGCGAATCGCTGACCCCGGAAATAGCACTTAGCTTTGCAAAAGCATTTGGTACCCACCTAAACCACCCAGGCAGGATCGTAGTCGGAAGCGATACCCGTGCTTCTTCCCCACTTTTAAAACATGCGGTTATCTCCGGCTTGATTGCCACTGGCTATGAAGTAATTGATCTTGGTATCTGCCCCACCCCCACAGTCGGGATTATGATCAAGGAGCTGGAAGCAGAAGGTGGAGTAGTAATTACCGCCAGCCACAACCCCAGCCAATGGAACGGATTAAAATTCATGGGAAACCAGGGGATTTTTTTAAACGAAAAAGAAGGTAAAGCCTTTCTGGAAATCTATAAAGACAAGGCTTTTAAAGACCTGGACCCTAAAAAATTAAAAGACTTAAAAACCCGCACCAATGCCATAGCAATACATATTGCAAAAGTACTAAAACAAGTCAATGTCCCTCTCATAAAAAAAAGCAAATTCAAAGTCGCGGTAGACGCCTGTAACGGAGCAGGATCAGTGGCTCTTCCTAAATTACTGGTTAAGTTAGGCTGCGAAGTAATTGAACTTTACACCAACCCTCTCGAACCTTTTCCAAGAGTCCCTGAACCGACCCCGGCACATTTGCATGTTCTTGCGGACCTGGTAAAAAAGAAACACGCAGATATCGGGTTTGCTTTGGATCCAGACGCAGACCGCCTGGCAATTATTTCCGAAGAAGGGATTGCTATCAGCGAAGAGCTCACTTTGGCCTTGGCTACAGATTTTATCCTTTCCAGCTACAAAAACATTTCCCCAAGCAAAAAAATTGTAGTGACCAACCTTTCTACCAGCAGGGTTATGGATGATGTGGCCAAAAAAAACCGCGGGGTTTTAATCCGTACTAAAATAGGGGAAGTCCACGTGGCAGAAGAGATCCAGCATTTAAAAGCATTAATCGGAGGGGAAGGAAACGGCGGGGTTATTTTTCCAAGGGTCTGTTTTAACCGGGACAGCCTCTCTGCTGCAGCCCTTATCTTGAACCTTTTGGCAAAAGAAAATCTTCCTATTTCTAAAATTGTAGCTGCACTGCCATCCTATTATATTGTAAAAAAGAAAATCACATGCCACACCCAAGAAGAAGCTTTTGAAGTACTGGACCGGGCAGAAGATTTTTTTAGCGGCGAGGTCTTGGACCTGACCGAAGGGATAAAGGTTCTTCTAAAAAATGCCTGGATCCACATCCGCGCATCAAACACCGAACCGATTGTACGTGTAATTGCGGAAGCAAAAACCAAAAAAGAAGCAGAAGAACTTGCGGACGGTTTTATTGAGAGCCTAAAACTATAGCAGCCCCACTTCTTTTAACTTGGCAGTAAAAGCCTCTGTAGGCAAATCCAGAAAACGCGCCACCCTGGCTTCATCCCAATCGCTTTTTTCAAGCAAAAGTGCATAGAGGTTTTTATTGAGCCCGGTAAAAACCTTTTCCAGCTTTTTCACGTCTTTTTCCAAAGAAGCATTTAAATTAGAAAGCAAAAACGCCTGTAGGTTCAAGGGCAAATCTTTTAATGCAATGATTTCCGATTCAGTTAAAAGAACCGCGTTTTCGATCAGGTTTTCCAGCTCGGCATAATTGCCGGGAAAGGGGTAATAAACAAGAAATTCTAAAACCTCCAAGCTTACCCCTTTTACCGCTTTACCGTATTTGGCATTGAATTTAAAAACCAGATCGCTGATCAATACCGGAAGATCTTCTTTTCGATCTACCAAACGGGGAAGTTCCAAAACCATAAAATTACCCAAGATTTCCGGAGAAAAAACCGAAAGCGTTTCCCGGTTAGGAAGAGAAATGATAATCTTGATCCCCTGGTCGATTTTTCCCCGTTTCTTGATCATTTTTTCTTCTTTCAAAAATTCCAGGATACTGGCTTGAAAATGGGGTTCAATGCAACCAAAAGCATCCAATAAAAGCGTACCGCATAAATCCTTGGTCCGGTCGCTGATCTCTTCTTGCTCCATAAGCAGTTCCCTAATCATGACCCAGAAATGACCTTCGGAAGATTCGTTTTGGAAAGAAGCCAGATCAAGGGCAATCAGCTTCCGGTCCCCTTTAATGCTATTGGCATGAATCACTTCCGCAACTTTTCCGGCATTGATCCCTTTTCCTCCGATTAAAATTACATCCTTCATGCTTTTGGAAACCTGGGCAAGCTCCGCTAAAAGCCGGCTTCTTTCTTCTCCTACCCCATCCAGCCACTCTGTATCTTTAACCATGCTATAACCGACAAAGCTTGATACCAAAGACTGGCTTAAAACCTCTTCTACCACCTGCAAAAAAGCAGCTTGTTCAATCGGCTTACGCACTACATTTGCAATCCCAAGTTTAGCGGCAGTAACTGCCACTTCTATATCCGCCGGTGAAACGATTAAGACTGCTTTAACAAAAGGATTGCTCCGCTTGAATTTTTTAAAGACTTCCAAACCGTTATCCGGTTCCAGGTATTGGTCTAAAATTAAAAGTTCGGGGTGGAACTCGTCAAAAACATGGAGCGCTTCTTCTTCCATGGCTGTAGATTTAAGATGATAGTGCATAGAAAGCACGGCATCTATTTGCCCTCTGGCCTGAGAATCTGCGGTAAGCAGCAAAACTTTTTTTGAATGCACTCTATCACCTCGGTTGCCGTCTATTATAGCAAAAAAATAATCTTACCAAAACTGAAATTTCCGGTAAAACCATCCGATATATATATAGAAGGAGAAAAGAGTTATGTCATTCGATGTACAAAAAGCAGCCAGCGCTATAAACAGCAGCTTGAAAAAGTTGGCGGATCAAGGTTTTGAAGAGGCCAAAAACCCAACTGCTGCAGGACAAGTTGCTTTTGACTCTGCTGCAGCAGATAGCATAGCCGCAGTAGCGCTCATTGCAAAAACCGTTAATTATGCAAATCAAATGAGAGAAGCAGTAGAACGAGAAATCAATGGCCGCAGATTTTTCTTAGAAGCTTAATCGGATAAATAAAAAACCGCCCCCAAAACCCTTTGCCAACCATTCCCAAATATTCTATAATTCTCCTACCATGAAAAAAACAATTATATTATCGCTTTTATTCCTGTCGATTTTTATAAATTCTGTTTTTGCCATGGGAGGCCCGCCCCAAGAAGTAAAGGAGATAAAAATGCCGGATAAATTATTCGCTACACTGGAAACCTCAAAAGGAAACATCGTCATAGAGCTTTTTCCAAAAGAAGCACCCAAAACCGTAGAAAACTTTGTAGGGCTAGCACAAGGGACCAAACCGTGGGTTGATCCTAGGACAGGGAAAGAAACCACCACTCCTTTATACGATGGGACAATTTTCCATAGAGTAATTAAAGAGTTTATGATCCAAGGCGGAGACCCGCTTGGAATGGGAATTGGTGGACCGGGCTACAAGTTTGAAGACGAATTTTCTCCCAACTTAAAGTTTGATAAACCTGGAAAGCTGGCCATGGCAAATTCCGGACCAAATACCAATGGATCACAATTTTTTATTACCGTAGTTCCCACCTCATGGCTGGACAACCACCACACTATTTTTGGACAAGTGGTTTCAGGGCAAGATGTGGTAGATGCAATTTCAAAAGTAGATGCTGACCCTAGAGACAAACCACTGGAGCCGGTAGTGATTAAAAAGATTGTGATTAAGCCGGAACCGTAGGAAAAACGCTTCCAGCTAACGTTAGCGCTGCTTCCTCACGATTGAACCGATCGTGCGACCAAAAACGGCCTTCCCAATATCCTACATTAGTTGGCATAACTATTAAAAATCTCCGCTTTACTCCAGCATCGCGTAATTCTGCTTTGCGTTTTCCGTCAACTGCTGCATGCTGAAGCTCATCTACCTGGCCAGCTAAAAACCTGTGTAGAAAATCAACCTGTGCTGGCCTGGATTGCAATTGGGCTTGCACATCACCTATGGTTTTACCGGAAAGGTCTCGCGGGATATAAACCAGTTGTTCATTGTCATAAGCTGTTACTGCATAAACCATCAGCGTAGGATCCAGGTCCGCTGCCAACCGGTTCGCTCCTTCGGAAAGATACGCCGATCTTTTGCCCGGTTCAATTGCATAAGGCATCAGTGCCTTGGCTTTCATCTCCACGTTACCTACACTAAAAATTCTTTCCCAGGTTAATGGATTCCAATTTGGTTCTACTTTAATTTGTCCTTCAGGGGAAATATTAAGCGACCAGTAATACGGTTCATGTCTGGCTGGATCTTTTGGCCCAGGAGTAAGGGTTGGTCCCAAGCGCAATCTATAAGTCATACCTGGCCGCATTCTGACAAATCTTTTTTCCGGCGGCATGGAAATATGGAAACGATACCTGGCATCATCGGAGCGGACTCTTCGATATTTGCCGCTGGATTTAACATAAAGTGGTTCTCTCACAATCCCTCCGGTCTGGCTGGCAATGCGTAAGAGCTCCATTTTCTCTGCAGCACTTCCTATTTGGGATAAATTCTGTTTTTTACCGCTGCGTACTGCAGGCGATCCCATCTCCTGTTCAATGGTTACAGCAATACCGCGCAGTATTTCCGCACCTTCGGTCCTAATCTCCCCGGTTTGGGAAGCAGAATCATATTTATCTCTTACCATCCTGGCAGTACGAAAAGCCAATCTTTCCAAAACCACGCGTCTAAGTGTTTTACTTAAGAGTTTCTGTTCTTCTCCTTCCGGCAATCCAAGAATTGAAAGCTTTTGGCCTTGCGGATCTAAAATAGCGGTTAAAATCCTGGTCTGGCCATCAACCACACACTCTAAGTCATAGACCCCCAAAAAAGCGCTTTTTGGAGCATCCTCTTTAAAACCCATTTCAGCAACTGTTTCCGGACGGATATTCTTACCCGCTAAAACCTCTTTTGCCCTCAAAGGTCCGTAGATCGTCACTTTTTTTACCACAGGAAAAAGCAGGTGGTCTTCTGGAACTGGAACTTCAAAAGATAGGACCGGAGCATCTATAGCCCGGTCAGAACCCAGCCAAGCCATGCAAGTAGCAACAATCTGGTCAGTATTAAATTCTTCCCTCAGCAAATCTATGCTTGCAGCATCTACCGCAGAAGATAAGCCAACATATAGCCCTTTGTTATTAGACAAGAAAGTACGTTCTGCTGTAATCCCCTGATCCCTTTCAAGTTGTTCCAACAAACGCGCTTCTTCTGCTGCTTTTGCTCTTGCTGCTTCGGCTGCTTTTCTGGCTGCTTCATCCCTTTGTGCTTTTGCCTGGCGGCCCAAAGCTGCCCAATCTGTTGGCTGGGCAGCAGGCACTTCTACCGGACGAGCGGCTAATGCATCTTTAACTAACCCAAAGCTTGAACCTCCTTCAACAATTGCAACTATCTCTTCCAAGATTAATGCCCTTAAAAGAGGATCTATTTCCCTTAAAGCCGGGGATTCAAAAAACCCAAAGCTAAGATCGTCTGCAATCCTGACTTTATAATATTTATCCTGCTGTCCAGAAAGATAAATCCTTACTTCTCTTGAATCAGAAGGATGTATCTCTACTTTTTCAATTCCCAGAATTTCTAAAACGGCTTTAAGTTCCGGATCAGAAAATGCCAAAGTAACCGGCGCTGCAAAATAAAAAGATTGTACTGTCCCCCACTCTTCCCTTTCTAAAAACTGCTGATAATTGTTTCCTGCATCTTGAAGTTTACGTGCTACAAATTGACGCACAGTACGATCTGCAGTAAAAATACGATCAATATTGCCACCCGCTTCTCCCACTACCATTGTCCTAAATTCCTCTCCACTTATAAAAGGAGTTGGTGCTGAAGCAGGCGCTGGTACAGGTGCAGAAGCAGCAACTCTCTTCACAGGGAAGGGAAGAATACGTGCTGGTAGTGGTTCAAGTATACTCGCCAGTTTCTCTAACACAGGCAAGCCCCTATATCCAGAATCGAGTGCTTTTAATACTCCAGCCAACCGTTGTGCCTCACTGGTATTGCCTCTTTTAAATTGTGCAAAGGCCATAAAAAACACAAACTGGGGATCGGTTTCCCAATTGGCTTTTAGCTGCAGATAGGTAATTGCTTTTTCGTAGTTACCATATAAACAATAGGGAATCCCCATAAGATGTCTGTATGCAGCAAATTGCGTGCTATTATTAGCAGGCAATTCCGATTCTCTACCCTCCACCCTTTCAAATAACCTAACTGCTTCAACTACTTGCTTGGAGGCTTTTCCATGGCTAACAATAATTAGATCCAATAAAGCACCCCAGAGAAAAAATGAAACCAATACAGAAGAATTTTTCCCAAACTGTCTAAGCGCTTGCCTGATAAAAGGCCAGTTTTCTTCGTGGCGCCCTAAATGACTATTTGCCTCAAAAAGAGAAGAATACCAGCCGATTTCCGGCTTATCGTAAGACTGGCAACAAATTTCCGAATATTTTCTTGCTTCTTCAAACAACGTCCGCACTGTTGCCAGGTCTTGCCCTTCTCTTAAACATTTTTTAGCTTTTAAATTGAGCACCCCACCCAAAATTCCGGCATACTCCAAACGGGTATCACGACCTACACCAGGAGAATCATAAAGTTTCCTTGAAAATTCTATGGCCCTGTCAAAATCTTCAACATAAAGATAAAAATGAGCAGCCACATCCCATACCTGCATACTTTGGGAATATCTCTGGCCTACTCCAGGAAGAGGCGTGGTCCCTAATTTTGCTGCTACCTCCAATTGCGTTACTCTATCATTTAGTGCTTCAGCTAAAAATCTTACAACCACGGTTCTATTGATAGGTGACTTTATCAGCTCATGTATCAATGCTCTGTATTGGGCTGTTTCTGAATAACCCTTAACCGCTACATATTGCCACAACATTCTTTCCACTTCCAAAATACCGCCACCCCCACCCCCAGGCCCCATAGCCTGCAGATATGCAATTTGCACACCTGTTAATTCTCTTGGAGCAGTACTCCTCCCCTTTCCATCATCAAAATCAGAAAAAGCAAACCCCTCGGGAGTAATAGCCAGAGGATCAAAAGCAGAAGTTACCGTTTCTTTTAAACCCAAAGCAGTTTGTTTTACTTCAAGAGCAGCTTTTCTTCCTTTTGCTTGAAGCAATCTATATAAATTTAGTAATTTTTGTTCAACTCTTGAGCCGGAAAATCCGACTTTGTCCATTGCCATAATCAATCCTCTCAAAGAAAATCCCTACGGGTTTTTATCGCAATAAAAGAGGGAGAATTTCAGATGGGAGCAGGTAACTTTTGGGGATTATTCCTAGCGCAGAAACCCAATTTTTTTCTGTTTTTTTACTGGAGGATTCACAAGCTGCCGGATAGCTTGGTATATCTGTCTGATTTGATTGCTATTGCCAGCCACCTTGTTTTCAAGCTCATTTAATTTTGCGGCTAGCTCTTTGTGGGTAGCAAGGATCTGCCTTTGAAGGTTCCCAACTTGAGGTTCCAAATTGGAACCTCAAGTTACTAAACTCTTCTTGTGTCAACTGAAACATGAAATCTTCTGGGAATCTCTCCTTGTTCCTTTTTACTTGTTTATTCAATTCTTTGGTCTTCACCCCATAAAGCTGGGCCAAATCCCTATCCATCATTACTTTCTGCCCTCGTATCACATAAATCTTATTCTCAACCCTTTCTAAAGGTATTAATTGGCTCATTTATCATCCCTCCTTTTAATCTCCTAGAAACATTACTAAAGTTATACTCTTCATCTTGATGTTCCAATTTGGAACATCAAACCAACACTTCCCCTTATCTTGAGGTGACATTTTGACACCTCAAGTCACTACTTCTCTCCCACAAAACCAAGGAGACTTGAAACTTTTATGTCCCGGGAGTTCAGCGTCAATTCCTTTACGCAAACGGTCCGCTTCTACCAATAAAGTTAACGCATCATTTTTTAGCTCCTCATCCCAAGTATAAATTCGCTGCAAAGCAACTATTGATCTAAGTAAACCGCTGTAAACAACTTTTGCACTGCCATTGGCATCGTCAAAAGAAATTCGGACTAGCTCTGGATCTGACTCCTGCTCTCCCTCCATTTTTGAGGATAACGCGCGGTAAACCTTTGTCGGAATTAAGGTATGGTACCAAGAAAGCGTTTCATAGTGAAAAACCATATCTTCTAAAACCTTGACCTCGTCTTCTTCATAAGACAAGAGCACTTTTGACTTTTCTAAGATTGCTTCTCTTTTTTCATCAAATTTACGGCGTACCTGTTTTAAAAAATTGTGTACCAAAGACATATATCCACCAGCTTTTTGGCACAAGGGATGATTTCTTGGATCAGGAATATCCTCTGCATCTGCAGAAAGATCATTTAAATCCATACCTTCTTCTTTTGCTGCTTTATGCAACAAGCACATCGTCTTTTTTATGTCTTCCTGCATGTCCTGAACCACTATTTCCCAGTTGTCCGGATCTTCCCCTTTTTGGCGATGCTCTTCTGTTTTTTTCTGACCATCAGCATACACGCTACATTTCTCTGTTTGCGAGCATCTTTCACACCATCGGTCACAATAGCTGTAAATCCTTGGGATAAACTTATTTTTAACGCTTTTGCTTTCCATTAAAACCGTCCTCCTTTTAATCTCTCAGAAATCCTATTTTTTTCTGTTTCTTTACCGGCGGATTCATCAGTTGGCGGATGGCTCCAAATATCTGTCTGATCTGGTTGCTATTACCTGCCACCTTACTTTCAAGTAGATCTAATTTCGCAGCCAATTCCTTATGGGTTGCAAGGATTTGTCTGAGCCCAGAAAACACCCTCATAATTTGGATGTTAACTGCTATCGCCCTATCACTATTTAAAACTCCTGACAACATTGCTACCCCCTCTTGAGTAAATGCATAGGGTAAAAACTTAGAGTGCTGACCCCTTTTTAAGATTCCAAATTGGAATCTTAAAGATTCATACTCCTCCTTTGTAATTTGAAACATAAAGTCTCTAGGGAACCGTTTAATATTACGCTTTACCGCCTTATTTAGGTTACCCGTGGTAACCACATAAAGCTCCGCTAAAGCAAAATCCAGCATTACCCTTTGCCCACGAACCAAGTAGATTCTGCTTCCAATCTTTTCTTCAGGGACTAAATTACTCATTTTTACCACCTCCACCCACCAAATGAGCAATTTGCTTTCCCGTTTATAAAAATGAAATCACGAGGAGTATTAGTTAAAAAGTGTCGGGAATTTCGTCAATGTGTCAAAAAATCCTACATAGAAGAAAGAAGCGTGTGGATAGACTTTGCAGCTACCTTGCCATCGCCCATCGCAGAAATAACTGTGGCAGCACCACGAACAATGTCACCGCCCGCATAAACACTGGATATTGAGGTTGCACCATCTGCAGTTACAATTACTCCACCCCACTTTTCAGTTTTAAGGTTTGGGGTCCGCTGCGGAATGAGAGGATTTGGAGAATTTCCGATCGCCACAACCACTGTATCAACTGGAATCTTAATGTTTGAATTAGGGATTTCAACTGGACGGCGTCTGCCGGATGAATCAGGTTCTCCAAGCTCCATTTGTATGCATTCTGCATCAACTACTTTTCCGGAAGCATCCGCATGATATTTAACAGGAAGCGTTAATATTTTAAAAACTATCCCTTCTTCTACTGCCCTGGTAATTTCTTCGATCCTGGCAGGCATTTCTTCTTGGGTTCTGCGGTAAAGGATAAAAACCTCTTCTGCTCCCATGCGCAGTGATACGCGAGCCGAGTCCATGGCAACATTCCCTCCGCCTACAACTGCTACACGCTTGCCAATTTTAACCGGGGTTAAATATTCCGGGAATTTCCACGCCTTCATCATGTTGATGCGGAAGAGATACTCATTTGCAGAATAGACACCTTCCAAATTTTCTCCCGGAATATTCATAAACTTAGGAAGTCCTGCACCAGAACCAATAAATACTGCCTTATAATCTTTTAGTAGTTCTTCGATGGTGTAGACATTGCCAACCAACATGTCGGTTTTAACTTCTACTCCCAAGCTTTTAATGTATTCCACCTCGAGGTTAACAATTTCTTTTGGTAAACGGAATTGAGGAATGCCATAAGTAAGAACTCCGCCTGTAACATGGAGCGACTCAAAAATCGTGACTTGATATCCAAGCCTGGCAAGGTCTCCTGCGCACGTCAACCCCGCAGGACCGGATCCTACTACTGCAACTAACTCACCCCGCCTCACTCCGTTCGGCACCCCTCTCTTATTAAGAGAGGGGTTGGGGGTGAGTTTTTCTCTCTCCCAATCCGCCACAAACCTTTCTAACCCTCCGATAGCAACCGGCTCTCCCTTTACCCCAAGGATGCACTCTTTCTCACATTGGTCTTCTTGCGGGCAAACCCTGCCGCAGATTGCAGGAAGGGCATTGGTCTCTTTGATCTTTTTGGCTGCTGCTTCAAAATCCCCTTTTGCAACTTCAGCTAAAAACTGCGGGATTTTAACTTCTACAGGACATCCGCGTACACACTTTGGATTTTTGCACTGGATACAGCGTTTAGCTTCTTCGATCGCCTGTTCAGCAGTAAAACCTAGCGGAACTTCATCGAAATCGCGGATGCGCTGGGCAACCGGACGTTCGGACATGTGGGTTCTGGATTTCTTCTCTGCCATAGTGGGGAATTATACCACCGAGACTAAGCTTCTGCCACTTCAGAAAGAATTCCCGGGGAAGTTACAAGGGCACGAAAAAGACCTAAATCCTCAGAACCTTCTCCTATTATTTCTCTGGCCATATCCCCAACCTGTTTTAAGGATGGGTTTAGTTTTGCCGCTTTACAAGCGTGTGTAAAAGTAATCGCCCGATCTATTAAAGAAGATCTCCATGTTCGCATTACTTCAACAACAAACGAATCTTGGGGTGAAAAACGAAGCGCAAGTTGTCCTATTACTTCCCCTTGTATGGTGGGTTTCCCTTTGAATCCCCTGTAAATCTGATCCCCTAATTTATCCAACCACACTCCGGAAGGAATAGTTGTGAGTGACAATCCAATAAAACCAGCAAGAAGAATTTCTGCAACACTTTCGGCGCCCATTAATTCCGCATGCACATTCATCATAAAATATGTTTGGTTGTCAGGATCACGCGGATATAACATATGTCCAATATCACGGATAACTTCAAGAATAGGAAAATTTTTGTTTCCCTTAATCACATCTCTTAGCACGCCTAGCGCTAAATCAACTTCTTCTTGCACATTTTGCGGCTCATTCGACCGGATATATGCAAAAAAATTAAATAGTCGGCCCATAACATCAAGAGGAGAGCGCAACATGTCTACAACTTCTAACCGGACCTCTTCTCTTTCTGTCTCTTGTAATATGGAAATTGCAGCCGCATCTTTTTGCCTTGCCAAAACAATATACCTAAAATAAGCATCTGCCGCCGAACTTTCCAAACTAATCGCATTTCTTTCCAAATGCCTCAGATCCATCGGGCGCACAGGAAGCTGCTTTCCGGCATGTTTTACAAAGCGGACTTCAGACATCCCCGCAAATGCCGGTCCTAATCTAAAAATATTGGGTACGGTCATGTGAATTCTCCTATTTAAACTACAAGCGGAGGCAAGCCTTGCACCATTGTATCCAGGTCACCTTGAATAGCACGGCATGCTTCTGCCCCTGCTACTCCACCAATCAGAGGATGGCACTGCAAAGCTATTAATTCCTTAGTACGATCACCAGTGAGCTGCGCACGCGTAAACTGGTTCTGGGACAAAACCTCTCTTCTTACTGCCTGGCTAAACTCTGACGGTAAGCTTGTATCCATTGCCCAATCAATTACTGGTCCTGTATCGTGCATAAAACAAGGGACCTCAATAAAAGCATCTGTAGGAAGCCAAGGGATATAGGCCCTTCCATCTGGCCGAACATTTCTAACATTAACAATTAAGCGCGCTCCGGAATCTGTAAGTATTCCCTCCAAAGCTTCCACTGCCATCAAGGCGTAACCTGCACCGCCCCGTTCCAGTAAAGATGCAAGGATATCGTCCAGCGGTTGATCCGGGTTTTTGTAGGTCTTTAATTGCGCAATTTCCCATTGGCGCACTATCCAGGCCCTGGATTGTTCTGAACCTTTATATATTAAGTCTTCAGCGTGTTTTACAGGCTCTTGTCTATATCTCCAATACCAGTTAGGGAAAATCCCATGTTCTTCAACAATGCCCAAATACGCGGAAATATCTTCAACGTTCTTGGCATCAAAATTAGCCGGGGGATTAGTCAGAAAACGCATAACTTGTTCAGTAACGTCTTCACCGCGGAACCTAAAATTACGGAAGAAAGTAAGGTGGTTTACCCCGACTGAATCAATTTGAACATCTTTGACAATTTCTGCATCGCTTAAGCCCTGAAGTTCAGGCCGCTGATCCCTTAACACCCGTGTAATTTCCATGCGAATACCAAAAGGAATATTGCAAAGCCCAAGAGCAAAATCGAGTTTGTCTCCTGCCATTTGGCAAAGCGCCATAGAAAGCATGTTTGCAGGATTGGCAAAGTTAAAGAATTTAACTCCTTGCGGGATATACGGGAGAATACCTCTCAATGCCTCAATCTGTCTGCGGAGTAGCCGGAAACCACCCAAACCCATGGTCTCTTGTCCTATCAACTTATATTTTAGAGGAATCATCTCATCCCCAAACCGCCCCTCCATTGCCCCTGCACGCATCATATTAAAAACAATTTCTGCACCCTCAAAAGCTTCGGAAGGATCGTCCGTTACCTTAATTTCAATTCCTACGCTTTCCGCTTCGAGCATTTTGCGGCAAAAGCTTCCTACAATCTCCGCCCTTTGCTTGTCAACATCGTAAAGCACCACAGTCTTAATCTTGCCTGGCAAAACCTTTGACTTGGCAATACGATAAAAAAGTTCGGGGCAGTAAGTGCTGCCTCCACCAATAACTACCAAACTCATCGTCTGCTCACCCTCCAAATACTTATCGCCAGGTTTTTAATAAATTTCACTATATTTTATTTAAAAAAACTGAAATTCCACTTAAATCATAACGATAATTAAGTACGGAGGGGAAAATGGTTGAAGCATTAACAGGAGCAGCAAAAACCCAGGCTATTTTAAGGGGATGTACAAACAATTCTTTGGTAGATAGAATTAGGGCTCTACAAAAAAGAGGGTTAGACGTCTCTACTAGAGGGAAAAAATCCTTTACATCATTTAGGCCCGCAGAAATTCAAACGGCAGTTAACCAAAATATTGCAGAAGCAGAAACACCGGAAGGGGTTAAGCTTTCTCCTGTCCAACGTCTTTACATTATATTAGGAGAAATCAGCGAAGTTTGCGATGCGATTCCTTTTGAATCCCCTCTTAAAAAACCATTCCGAATCCCTATTGCAGATCTAGTAGAATTAAGACCAGCTGAAAGAAGCGAATACTTTGGCCCAATGCTGACCGTTATCCGGCTGGCAAGAGTACTGGAAAACAAACACTGCATAACCTTAACCATAAAAGAACCAAACCCTAGGGCTGGCCAACTACTATATCCAGGTGACGATCCAGCTGACGCTAACTCTCCGCGAGAACCAAGAGAAATTGAGGTTGAACTACTAAGTAAAATGGATTCAGATTCCTTAATCCCGTTTTTAACGCACTTAAGAGAAACCGCTCAAACATTAACTACAAAGTGCAAACGACCTGTTTCTGTAAAAGACATAGCAACTGCCCTTGAAATATTTGCGGAAGACCATCCGGCAAGCGTTATGGGAAATATAGATTTTGATATGATGATCATAGATATCGTCATTTAAAAATGTTAAACTAAAGCGTAATGCATAAACAGTCCTTTCTGCTTTTGTGTTTGATCTTTTTAATATTTATGGTTTGGGGCTGCGGCACTGCCCCTGCTCCCACACCCGACCCCCGCGAAGTCCTTTCCTGGAACGGCAAAATCGTTACTACAACAGAAAGCTTTGCCAGCAAGATCATCTATTGCACAGGAAACATCTCAATTGAAAACGGAGCAACTTTAACCTTAACCTATGTCACACTTTATATGAGCTGCGAATCGCACGGCCAGCACGGTATTTTTATAAACCCGGGGGGAACCCTGAACATAAAAACAAACAGCATCATTACCCGTTCCGCTACTACAGAGAAAAATTACGCATTTTGGTATAAATCCGGTAGTTCCGGTGAAGTAACTTCTTCAACCGTTCTCTATACCTATACCCCCTCCACAGACAGCAAAGCTCTAGTCACAGGTGAAGCCGGGATGTTTATTGAAACAGGGGGACTTACAATCACAAACTCTACTGTCAGTAACTCAACAGGAAACGGGATAGAAGTTTATCGAGGCCATGGTTTTTCTGCTTCAGGTTCTACTTTTTCTTCTAATAGCGGAAATGGAATACTGATCAGAAACAGTAATGGCGTTAGAATTTATAATTGTACCATCAGCAGCAATGGCACTAATGCTGGCCTGACCGATGGCAGCGGTTTAGTAGTAATGACTTCTCAAGGAACAGTAGACAGCAATACTATCAGCTCAAATCGTTTGATTGGTTTGTATGTAACCGGAACAAAGGAAGTTGATGTTTACCGCAATACCATTAGCAGTAATAATGTGGGTTTAAAAATATTCAATTACTCGAGTACCGGAAGTTTTGAATATAACAGTATTACTAATAATACTACCCATGGCATCCATGTTAATAACACCAGCCCTATTTTCTATTACAATACTGTTACAGGAAACAGTAAGGGCGTATACATCCAAAACAACTACGGAACTACTATCCCGAACTTTGGCGATACCACCATCAGCCGTACTGGATACAACAACCTATCAAGCAATACTTATGGAATTTACAACTCAACAACTCAAAGCCTAAAAGCAGAAAACAATTATTGGGCATTATTTAGTGTGGGAGCAATCCAGAATTATAACCAGGATTGGAGCAACTACATAGATCCCTATCCTTGGCTGATATCTGCACCATAAAGCCTGCAAACGTGGTCAAGCGCCTCTTTTTCTTTGTCTTTAAAAGCTTTGAGTCGTGATGTCAGTTCTACAAAATCAACTTGATGGCCATCAAACTCCGGCCCGTCCACACAAGCAAATTTGGTTTTGCCGCCGACTGTAATCCTGCATACCCCGCACATCCCGGTTGCGTCCAGCATTAGGGTATTTAAAGAAACCTTGGTTGGAATCCCGTACGGCTTAGTCACATCACAGCAAACTTTCATCATGGGAACTGGGCCTACTGATATAACTAAATCGATCTTTTTGCCTGAATCAATAATGTCTTGCAGTTCATTTGAAACAAATCCTTTGCGTCCGTAGCTTCCATCATCTGTAGTAACTAACAACTTACTACTTACTACTAACAACTCTCTTTCATAGAGCAATAAAGCTTTGTTCCTCGCTCCAATGATTGTAATGACCTCGTTACCAGCTTCTTTAAGCGCTTTAACCGCGGGATAGATCTCTGCAATGCCAACTCCCCCACCAATTACCACCACAGTCCCAAACTTTTCGATGTGGGTTGGGACTCCTAGAGGGCCCAAGAGATGTGCAATCTCGTCTCCTGCTTTTAAGGAATCGAGAACTTTGGTAGTAGCACCTACGATTTGAAAAATAATAGTGATGGTCCCTTTTGCACGATCAAAATCTGCAATGGTAAGTGGGATGCGCTCCGCATTTTCTGTGGGGATCACAATAATAAACGGAGCATCCACTACGATGCGGGATACGTTTTCTGCTAGCTTCTCTTTGGTAAGGATTTTGTTCATGGTAATACGATGAAATATCATACCATCACATAAAAGATTTGACTATAGAGAAAACCTAGTGTCAAGCCAAAGTAGAAACTTCACATTTCTACCAAAGTAGAAAGTTCACATTTTAGGAAGAGGGATAACGAGAGGGGTTTTTGTGATTATAAAGGGGTTAAGCGTAGGCCATTTCCCTTTTTACAATAGCTCTCCTTGCCCAATAATTCATACTTTTACGCCAGGGATGATTTTGGGTAGGAATTGGTGATCTTGGTTGCTGAGCCTTCTGAACAGGTACTGATAGTGGCCGTCGAATTTCCTCTTTGCATATCTCATGCATTTTCAGGTACTTCCCTTTATAACGAGCCTTAACCACATCATTTAAACGTTCTTCTATGGTTACCCTAGTACTAGGTCGTAAATAGTACGGCTGGTGTTTTTCAACCTGAAACAACCGTGTACGCCAGCTAAACGTATAATCATTGCGTATAACCCGCTCTTCCTGAAAACTAAAGATCGCATCCAATTCAGTCTTGGTTTTTCCAACTGATCGATGCAAGTCTGTTTTGCTTTTAGGGGGTACACTAAACTTGGTATTATGTTTGGGCAGGTATATCTCGTCTAAAAATTTATTTGCCTCCGGTATACTCGAAATCCCGGCTAACCGCAATTCTTTAATCAGCCTATCTTGCAGGGTTCTAAATAATCGTTCCACTCTTCCCTTTGCCTGAGGGCTGCCTGCATTAAGCACCTTCACATCTAAATCGACTTCCATAGCACGGGTAAATTGGGTTAATGCATATCTTCTCCCTTGTAACTCCTCTGCCAAAGAAGGTTGGCGATTAGTAATATAAAGGCTGTCTTTATCTACATACCATGCTCTTGGCTTGCCAAACTTCTTTATGTAAATCCAGCTGAATTGCATAAGGTTTCTAGTATCCTCATGTTCTGCAAAACGGAGGAAGATCCGATTAGAAGCGTCATCGATAGTTGCTAAAAGAATACATTTACTCCGCCGGCCTTCAAACCAATCATGGTCCGATCCGTCCATTTGGGACATTTCACCAACGCAATCTTTACGCTCTCGCCATTCACGATGAACAGGCTTACGCTTGCCAGCTTCCCAAAGCTCGAGGTCGATCATTAGGTGGCGAACTGTTTCATCGCTTAGTTTTATACCGTCACTTTCCAATAGCTTTTCTGCTGCTAAGGTCGGTCCGAAGTCCGCATACTTATCTTCTAACTTCTTTTTAGCTTTTTTTATTAAGGCTTCGGGTAGCTGATTATTTGATGGGCGTCCCCTTAATCCATGAATAACTACTTGATCCCCTTTGGCTTTGATCTTTTGGCATAATCGATTCACCCATTCACGTGAAAGACCGAGTAGCTCCCCTGCTTTTGCTTGTGTAATTCGCTTTTGGATAGCAAGATTTAGAACCTTAACGCGGTCGAGATCCTTTTGTGTCATTTGCAACATCTCCTCTTTGGCCATTTCCATCACACCCCTTTTCTATTCTTCGGTAATGTGATGTTTTAATTTTGGCCAAATGTGATGTTACAACTTTGGTGTTACATAGAGAAAACCTAGAGGTGGTCGCAAATTGCGACCACCTCACTCTTCCCATTTCTATCCAAACTTCTCTTAAACTCGAAAACCCGAAAGGGGAAGTCCCAAAAACTCTCAAACATACACAAACTACTCCCAAACCTTAAAAACCCTTCAAGATCCTTTTTATTTCTACTCCATCTCGTCCAAACCTGGCCAAGATTCCCAATTCTAATCCGCTTTTACCAAGATACCTAAGTACCTGCAGAAAATCTGCCTTACAAAAAGAGGGTTTAACCTTTATTTCTAAAACAATTTTATGATCAACCACAAAATCAAGATAATATCTCCCAACATTTTGCCCCTCAATATCCAAATCTATCCTCACTTGTTCCAAAAATGCTATTCCCTCTTTGATAAACTGCAGTTTAATCGCCTTTTGATAATATTTTTCCTGTAACCCTGCACCTAGGCTTTTAAAAACCTTAAAGAGAATTCCCACAATCTGATAACTTAATTCCGGATACACTATTTTTCCCATAGAAATTGCTCCGTTCGTGAAAAGTTCGTGCTTTTTGTTCCGGTTCGGGACACCCCTTTTCGGGTTTTCGAATTTTTGGGCCTTTAGGGTAGATTGAGCAATTTGCTTTCCTGCCCACCAAAAGAGGAATTAAGCACAAAAAGAGGTAAAACCCTGTTGGGTTTTTCGTCAAAGTGCCGATTTATCCGACAGTTAGATCATTATTTAGCAGAGTGATAGTCTTGCAGGGCCTTAACAGTAAACCCTTTTTTCTTTACTGCCTCTAGTCCGTTTACAGTAGCCCTGGCTCCTGAAAGCGTAGTTATGATCGGGATCATGTGCATAATTGCGCCTGAACGGATTTTGGCTTCGTCGAGCTTGGTTTTTTTCCCTGCTGGAGTATTGATTACCATCTTAATCTCTCCGTTTTTAATGAGGTCCAAAACATCCGGACGGCCTTCGCCAAGTTTTGCCACTTCTTCTACTTGTAAGCCATTTTTACTCAATACTTCTGCTGTACCTGAAGTGGAAATAACCTTATAACCCAATGCTGCCAGCTGCTTTGCAATGTCTACAATGCTCCGCTTGTCATGATCATTAACAGAGACAAAAATCTTCCCCTCCATTGGGATCTTTTGCCTGGCTGCAATCTGTGCTTTCATGTAAGCAACGCCCATATCGTCGTCTGCACCCATTACCTCACCTGTTGATTTCATCTCCGGTCCAAGCACAGGGTCTACTCCAGGAAAACGGTCAAACGGGAAAACCGCTTCTTTTACTGAGAAATGGGAAGGAACCACTTCTTTTTCTACTCCTAACTCTTTAAGAGTATGTCCAATCATTAC
>JAPLLA010000016.1:63082-64354 GCA_026387795.1 Candidatus Saganbacteria bacterium
CAATCATTACTTTTGTGGCAATCTTGGCCCAAGGTATGCCTGTAGCTTTGCTTACAAAAGGTACGGTACGTGAAGCACGCGGATTAACCTCTAAAATATAGAGGACTCCGTTTCTTACTGCATACTGGATATTCATCAGCCCTTTTACTTTCAGATCTTTGGCCAGCGCATAAGTAGCTTTGCGAATCTCTTCTAATATTGCTTTAGAAAGAGAAAATGTAGGTAGTACGCAAGCCGAGTCTCCAGAGTGTATCCCTGCTTCTTCAATGTGCTCCATAATGCCGCAGATCACGGTTTTTTTGCCGTCGGAAACACAGTCCACATCCACTTCAATCGCGTCTTCCAGAAATTTATCGACCAAGATCGGCCGTTCAGGAGATGCGATCACTGCTTTATTCATATATTCTTCCAAATCGTTTTCATCGTAAACAATCATCATTGCACGACCGCCTAAAACATACGAAGGCCGCACTACCACAGGGTAACCGATCTTCTTTGCTACTTTGCGCGCTTCAATAAAAGAAGTGGCAGTGCCGTTTGCAGGCTGGGTAAGCTTGAGTTTTTTAATCAATGCTTTAAAGCGTTTGCGGTCCTCTGCCCTGTCAATGGAATCAACCGAGGTCCCAAGTATCGGCACACCTGCTTCTTGTAATTTATTGGCCAAGTTAAGCGGGGTTTGGCCTCCAAACTGCACGATCACTCCTACCGGCTTCTCAAGCTCAACAATATGGAGCACATCTTCGCGGGTAAGCGGTTCAAAATAGAGACGGTCAGAAGTATCAAAATCAGTGGAAACTGTTTCAGGGTTGGAATTGACCATGATCGCTTCAAATCCCTCTTCTTTAAGCGCAAAAGAAGCGTGGCAGCAGCAATAATCAAATTCGATCCCTTGGCCGATCCGGTTTGGACCGCCGCCTAACACAATCACTTTTTTCTTGGTAGTAGCACGGCTCTCGTCCCCGCCTTTGTCATAGGAAGAATAAAAATATGGGCGTTTGGGGTCAAATTCTCCGCCGCAAGTATCCACCAGTTTATAACCAGGATTTATCCCTTTTTCCTTTCTATGCATATATACTTCCTCCTCTTTGGATTTGGTAAGATGCGCAAGCTGGATATCAGAAAACCCAAAGTCTTTGGCTGCAAGAAGTAATTCGTCCGGTACTTCGGAAATTTTACCGTATTTGGCAACTTTTTCTTCCATTTCCACAATTTCACGCAGCTGGTTTACAAACCAGACATCAATTTTGCAAAGTTCATAGATCTGCTGGTTGG
>JAPLLA010000016.1:64365-94543 GCA_026387795.1 Candidatus Saganbacteria bacterium
GGTTGGTCATCCCTTTTTTAATTGCATAACGGATCCAGAAAATCCGGTCTGCATTTGGATAAATCAGTTTCTGCTTGATCAGCTCTTCGTCATTGGACAATTCTGCAGGAACGTCGTATCCATCTGCACCCAAGCCGTAACGTTTATATTCAAGAGAACGGAGCCCTTTTTGCAAAGACTCCTTAAAGTTGCGTCCAATCGACATGGCTTCTCCCACTGCTTTCATGGAAGTAGTCAGTATCTGGTCTGCTCCAGGGAATTTTTCAAAAGTAAAACGGCAGACCTTAAATACGCAATAATCTACTGTGGGTTCAAAATAAGTATAGGTTTTGCCGGTTACCTCGTTTACAATTTCATCCAAAGTAATCCCTACCGCAAGTTTGGCTGCTACGCGTGCAATTGGGAAACCGGTAGCTTTTGAAGCCAGTGCGGAAGAACGGGAAACACGCGGGTTAATTTCAATAATCACCACTTTCCCGCTGTCTGGATTTACCGCAAACTGGATATTGGTACCGCCTCCTGTAATGCCTACTGCACGGATGATTTTCCTGCACCAATTTTCCAAATCCACAAACTCTTCTGTAGTCAAAGTCTGCGCAGGAGCTACTACAATAGAATCTCCGGTATGCACTCCCATGGGATCAATGTTTTCCATGGATGTAACAATGATGACATTGTCTTTAGAGTCACGGATTACCTCAAACTCCACTTCTTTCCAACCCAAAACCGATTGCTCAACCAAAACTTGTTTTAAAGGAGAAACATCCAAAGCATATTCTAATCCCTTTTTTAGCTCTTCTATATTGTATGCACAAGAACCACCTGCTCCACCCATGGTAAAAGCTGGCCGCAAGATGATTGGAAACCCGAGTTTTTCTGCTAATGCCAAACCTTCTTCCACTGTAGTTGCAATGCCTGATTCCGGAACATCTAAACCAATGCTAGCCATAGTTTCTTTGAATTTTTCACGGTCTTCTGCGCGTTCAATAGCTTCTGCATCTGCACCAATAATTTCTACCCCGTATTTTTTTAGTATCCCCATCCTGGACAAAAAGAATCCCATGTTAAGCCCGGTTTGTCCTCCCAGGGTTGGAAGGAGTGCATCCGGACGTTCTTTGGCAATGATCTTTTCAATAAATTCAGGCTCCAAAGGTTCAATGTAAGTACGGTCTGCCATACCGGGATCTGTCATGATGGTTGCAGGGTTGGAATTGATGAGTACAGTCTCATATCCCTCCTCCCGCAAGGCTTTACAAGCCTGGGACCCTGAATAATCGAACTCGCAAGCTTGTCCAATCACAATCGGTCCGGAGCTGATGATCAGGATCTTTTTAATATCTGTACGTTTCGGCATCTCTTTACCTCCTATACCAATTTATATCCGGCTGGCAATTTTCCACGTTCATCAATCATAAAGTAAAGCGTACCTACGCAAGTACCGTCTTTACTTTCGATCTTTTCGATTGTCTTATCGTTTAAATTAACATGCGTCACTTTTATTCCAGCCGGAACTTCGTCAATGCCAAAAGAGTGGTTTTGTGCAGAAATTTCTCCTTTGCCGGTTTTGGGATCTACTACAGGATGGTTAACTCCATGATGCCCTACTTTCATTTTAGAAACTTTACATCCCAAAGCCAGCGCCAACACACAAGCTCCGTTTTGGATCCCATAAACAGGAACCTTTCCGATCAGACTCTTAACTGTTCCGATGGTTCCAGTTAGTTTAGTAGGATCGCCCGGCCCGCTTGAAACAATCACCTGTTCTGGGCTCATCCCCAGGATCTGTTCCGCAGACGCATCGTAAGAAACCACTGTTGCCCCAGGAAACCTACTTAGCGTACTATTATTGACTCCCAGATTTATAATAACTTTGGAATTTTGAGCTTTGGATTTTGAATTTGTTTCGGATTTAGAGCTTCGGATTTCGGATTTACTTTGACCCACTAGACCTGGTTCTTGATAACCCTTTGCTTTCTGAACCAGCTTCTCCACATCAAACTCCTCAGTCGAAATTATTGCCTTCATCTCCCCATGATCCCTTATATGTATAGTTAATGCCCTAGTATCTATCCCTTCGATCCCGATTACTTTATTTTTTTTCATAAAATCTTCCAAAGAACCAGTTGCCTGCCAGTTGCTAAAAATCTTGCTGTATTCTTTAACGACCAAAGCAGAAGCATGAGTTTGGTCTGATTCTTGGGAGCGGTCATTGACACCGGAATTGCCAATATGCGGATACCCCATGGCAACCAATTTCCCGCCGTAAGCAGGGTCAGTTAAGATCTCCTGGTAACCGACTACTTGGGTATTAAAAACTATTTCTCCTGCAACCTCCCCTTCCGCCCCAAAACTCTTTCCGGTAAATACTGTCCCATCTTCTAAAACCAAAATTGCTTTCATTATAGTATACCTCCTTGTCCCAATAAAAAAGGCGGCCTTGCGGACGCCTTTGTCTTTCTTACATACATATTATACTACAAGATCAAGTCCGGATCAATTTACCCCCCGTAAGCAGCAAGAATAGATTCCGCAATTTTGCGCATTGAACGACCGCTACTCATGCTTTGTTCCTGGAGTTTTCTGTACGCTTCTGTAGGCGGGATGTCGAATTGCGCAGTCAAAATTTCTTTGGCGCGTTCAATGATTTTGCGTTCATCCAAAACCTTTTCCAGTTCCTTTACCCGCTCGCGTAATGCCCAGTTTTCTCTCGTAAGTTGCTCTTTATTCTTCTCCCCGGTTAAGCGGTAAATAGTAGCGCGGGCTTTCCCTTCTTTTTTCACCAAACCCTTTTTAATCAGCGGGACGATTAGCTGGTTAAGCCGCATCCTGCTTATTTTCAATGCCCCAAAAAGCTCCCTTGAACCCAAAAACGGGTGCTCGGAGAGCATCTTTAAAATTTCTTGCTGGCGAGGGTTTAGCATGGGGATATTATATCAAATCGTAAAGGAATCGTAAATAGGGACTAGGTTTCGCTATAGCCTTGCTTCAGTAAATTTAAAACCCAAAGGGGCTGAACAGTATCTCCGGGCAATCTTCCGGTTACAGTTGCTATTAATTTGCCTCCACTAAGAAGTTGTTCCGTCCAACTTTCACGGCTACTGGAAACAGTATAAATAAATCCTAGAGCTCCCCCATCATCTGTTACCTCAACAGTACTACCCCTAAAATCTTCTACCCCAGGGGTTAGGACTACCCCAGACTGCTGAAGCCTCCACCCTCTTTGCGGAGAATCAAAAAAAGCCAAGGCTGCAGCAAAAAGCCTTTTCTCTATAATAAAATCCGCAAAGTATATTGGCGGTCCGCAGTCCGAACCAGGGCAAGAAACCCTTATTTTCCCTGGATCCGAATCCCGGGCAGTTTCAACTTTAAAACTTAAATTTTTCCTGCCGGAAGTGGTTAAGGCTTTTCTTCCTAGTCTAAGCACAATATTATTGGGCACTACTGCTTTAACATCTCTAACTGCCACAATCATTTACCTCCGCTCACTGAGAGCTCCGAATAATTCGATTTTGGAAACCTGAGACTAAACGTCTCGGTTTCCAAAATGAGTTGTTCTAGAGATAAAGCTGGAAACCGCGGCGTTCAGCCGCAGGTTTCCAGCTCTCAGAAAGCTAATTTTTCGGAGCTCTCTCAACTGGTTATCGCAACCTAAAAACCGAAATTTCACTTTAAACCGATTCTTATTGAAAGAAAAAAAAAGTTCGGCTATACTTCACACAAAGAAAGGGAATCAAATGCTCTGCGAAAACTGCCATCAAAGAGAAGCAAATGTACACATTACCCGCATTATGAACGGGCAAAAGGTTATGAAACACCTTTGCTCCGTGTGTGCGGAAAAACTGGGAGCAATCCCAGACCAGTTTACCTTTGGCAGTGGATTTCTTGATTTTCCTGATCTATTTGCCAGCTTATTCAAAAGACAATCCAAAGAAAGGATCTATGATTACTTTTCGGAATCCGCGCAAAAGGTGCTCCAGCTTGCTGGCGAAGAAGCAAAAAGGCTCTCTTACGACCACGTTAAAACCGAACACCTACTCCTTGGGATATTAAAAGAAGAAGGCCTCCCTGTACGCGTCTTAAGCTCTCTTGGAGTAGATCTGGTAGAACTATTCTCTGATATAGAATCCATGATCGGGCGCGGAGAAGGAACAGTGGAAGAACTAGCACTCTCTCCCAGAGGAAAAAGAGTACTGGAGCTTGCTTACCAGACCGCCAGGGAAATTGGCTTTAATTATGTTGGGTCAGAACACCTCTTGCTTGGGATCATCCGTGAAGATGAAAGCATTGCAGCGCAAGCACTTAAAAAAAGGAACGTCACCTTGGATGCAGCCGTAAAAGCAATTTTGGAAGAAGTGGGAAAGGGACTTGGAATGGAACACGAAGAAAGCCTTGGAGGAGGTGGGGAGGAGGGTTCCGAAGAAGGAGAAGAGATCCCTTTTGAAATGCAGGGGGGAATACTGGGAATGCAAGGTTTAGGCATAGGACACGCACCTGCAAGAAAACCTGCGCTTGCCTCTTTTGGCAAAGACTTAACCCAAATGGCAAAAGAAAACAAGCTAGATCCAATTATTGATAGAGATAAGGAGATCGACCGCGTTATCCGGATCCTTTCCAGGCGCACCAAAAACAATCCTGTGTTAATCGGAGATCCCGGGGTCGGTAAAACCGCTATTGTAGAAGGCTTGGCTGAAAGGATCGTAAGCGAAGAAGTGCCGGAAATATTAAAAGATAAACAAGTCATAGCACTGGACCTGGCAGGAATGATTGCAGGAACCAAATACCGCGGTGAATTTGAAGCAAGGGTTAAAAAGCTGCTCGACGAAATCATTAGCAAAGGAAGAAAAATCATCCTATTTATTGACGAGCTCCACACCTTGGTTGGCGCAGGAGGAGCAGAAGGTGCTATTGACGCTGCAAACATTCTAAAACCCGCTCTAGCCAAAGGTGAGCTCCAAATGGTAGGTGCAACTACAGTGGAAGAATACAGAAAACACATAGAAAAAGACCCGGCACTAGAGCGAAGGTTCCAGCCGGTAATGGTAAACGAGCCATCGCTGGAACTGACTATTGAAATCCTAAAAGGGATCAGGGATAAATATGAAGCGCACCACAGGGTAAAAATTCCGGATGCAGCCCTTATTGCAGCAGCAACACTTGCGGACCGCTACATTTCCGACCGGTTCCTGCCGGATAAGGCGATTGACCTCATGGACGAAGCTGCGGCAAAAGTACGGCTGCACATCCTGTCTCCAAACAAAGAGATCAAAGAAGCACAAAAAGAGCTCGCCCGCGCAACCCGCGAAAAAGAATCTTCCCTCACCTCACAAAACTATGAGAAAGCTGCTGGACTCCGGGACAAAATCGCAGAATTAAAGCATAAATTAAAAGAAGCAGAAGAAAAAAACAAGCTTGAGATGGGTAAAGGTGAAGCCACAGTAACAGAAGATGACATTGCAGAAATTGTTTCGGATTGGACCGGAATACCAGTAGTTAAGCTAAACGAAGCAGAAGCAGAAAAACTGATCAAAATGGAAGAGACACTCCACAACCGGGTTATTGGCCAAGACGAAGCGATCAAAGCCGCTTCTCAAGCAATCAGGAGAGGAAGAGCCGGACTCAAAGCCCCGGAAAAACCGGTTGGTTCATTCATATTTGCGGGACCAACAGGGGTCGGAAAAACCGAAGTGGCCAGGCGCCTGGCAGAATTTCTTTTTGGAACCCAGGAAGCACTGATCCGTTTAGATATGTCCGAGTATATGGAAAAGCACAATGTTTCAAGGTTAATCGGAGCGCCTCCAGGGTACGTAGGATATGAAGAAGGGGGAATGCTTACTGAAGCAGTAAGAAGAAAACCCTACTCTGTCATTCTTTTTGATGAGATTGAGAAAGCACATCCTGACATTTTTAATACTCTATTACAAATATTGGATGACGGAAGACTCACGGATTCCAAAGGCCATGTTGTAGATTTTAAAAACACAATTATCATCATGACCACCAATTTAGGCCAGCAAATGATCATCAGCAATAACCCGATTGGCTTTGTGGCAAAAAAAGACGAAGAAGCAACCTACGACAAGATGAGAGACGGAGTAATGGATGAGATTAAAAGGGAATTCCGTCCGGAATTTTTGAACCGGATCGATGAAATCATTGTTTTCCATCCTTTGACCAGAGAAGAGCTTAAGCAGATTACTACCCTAGAGCTTAAGGATGTATCCAAAGAGATTGAAAAGAGGAATATGAAACTAGAGGTTACGGATGAAGCTAAAGAAGTCATTATTGAAAAAGGTTTTGATCCCAAGTTCGGTGCCAGGCCGCTGCGCCGCGCTATTCAGCAATTGATAGAGAATCCTCTTTCCAACGAAATCCTTGAAGGCAAGTTTAAAGAAGGCGATGAGGTAATAGTTAACGTTAAAGCGGGAAAGATAATTTTTAAAAAGAAACCTAAGCGCTAAAGCTTCTGGCCCTACCTCACCCTATGCACTACTAACTGGAAGGCTCTGTTTTGCGTCCCTCTCCATTATCCAATAGAGAGGGAAACCCAAGTGGTCCTCGATAACATCTAAACAAAATTCTAATAAATTAACTTTACGTGGGTGAGGCCTTAAAACTCCTGGCCCATGCATCCGCAGTTAAGATGTCCTCAAGATTTGGATTTTTCTTGGGCTCATGTTCGGAAATAACTTTGCGGATGTGGATGGCGATTTCCGGAAAAGAAATTTCCTTTTTTAAAAACCTGGCTACTGCTACCTCCCCAGCTGCATTGAGCACAGACCCCATGGTCCCACCACGCCTGCCTGCTTCGTAAGCCAATTCCAAGCAAGGGAAACGTTTGGGATCGGCTTTGGCAAAAGTTAAGGCCTCAATTTCCGTAAGATCAAGCTTTTTAAAAAGATTGCTTCTCCTCCCCTTTTCAAGTAAAGCGTATTGGATAGGGATACGCATGTCCGGAGCTCCCATTTGCGCCATTACAGAACCATCCACAAATTCAACCATGGAATGGATAATGCTTTGCGGATGCACAATAACTTCAATCCTGGAATAATCGATGCCAAACAAGTAGTGGGCTTCGATCACTTCAAAACCCTTATTAAGTAAAGTTGCGGAATCAATGGTAATCTTGGGTCCCATCTTCCAAGTAGGATGCGCCAATGCCTCATCTACGGAGATCTTATCAAAATCTTTGGGGTCGCGATTTAGAAAAGGGCCACCGGAAGCAGTCAAAATAATTCGTTTCACTTTATTGAGATCTTCACCAGCCAAACATTGACTAATAGCGCTATGTTCACTATCGATCGGAAAAATTTTGGTGCTGCTTGCAGCTGCTTCGGAAACCATCAAATCCCCTGCAGCAACCAATATCTCTTTGGTAGCTAAGGCGATTGTCTTGCCCAGCCGAATTGCTTCCAAAGTTGGGAGCAAGCTTGTGGCGCCTGGGATGGCAACTACTACAGTTTCTGCTTTAGGGTGTGTAGCAACCTGGAGCAGCCCTTCTTCCCCCACCAAAATCACAGTTGCCTTATTATTGATTTTTTCCAGGACCGCATCTTTTACAGAGTGGGAAATAACAGACACAAGCTGAGGCTTAAATTTATTGATTTGTTCAGCAATCAGATCCACTTCATCTTTAGCAGCAAGAGCAACTACCGAAAGATCGGAATGAAAAGCAGAAACCACTTCCAGTGTTTGTTTGCCAATGGAACCTGTGGAGCCTAGGATTGAAATCTTCTTGGACATAAATTAATACTAGCACAAAATTCTAAATCCTAATATCTAAATCCGAAACAATATCAAAACCCAAAAATTCAAATACCCCAAACGGTTTTAGATTTTGGTAATTGGGCTTTTAAGTTTGTTTAGAGTTTAGGATTTAGAATTTAGGATTTATACAGGAAGGATTACTGAAAGATCTCTTCTCTCATAAAAGCATAATCATTTAACCAAGCCTGGTCGCCGATTTCTGCACGCTGTAATGCAGTTGCCAGGAATTGCTTGTTTTTATTCATATACCACTCATAAGCCCAGGCAAATTGTTCCAGCGGATTTTCGTCCCAAGGGTTTTGTTTTTTTCTCCCTAATTCAACAATGATCTCGCCAAAGATGTCCTGGTTTTTAGTTAAGGTGTTCATCGAAAACCGCTCCATGACCTTGTCCCACTCTTCAGGAGGAAGTTCCACTTTTTTAAGAGCGATCTGGAAGAATTGGCTTCCTGGAACATAATATTTACGCATTTCAAACATCTTGTACCCGCTGCCAGACACAAAGCGCATGAACTGCTCAAATTCCATATTAAAATAAGAGACTGCATGCCCTACTTCGTGCACAATTACTTCGCGGTATTCTTCTTCTTTCAGATTATCAAAAATTAAAACACGTTTATTTTCCGGATCATACGCCCCACCGGCATGGATGTGCAGTCCTGCCTGCAGCCTTACCCTTTGCTCTTGGTTTTTAACCACCTGCAGCACTCCAATCAAGTGTTCTTTTTTCTTTTTCTTAATTTCTTTAAGGGATTCTTCGATCGCTTGACACTCTGCGCCAGAAAATTTTACGTCGCTGTCTAAAACCTGGATCTGGAATTCCTGCCAAATCCTTTTACGGATTTCAAAACCGTCGGGAACCACCATTTCTGGCACAGCAGCATTCTGCATGACCCGTGTAGGAACCCCGATTTGGGCATTGCTAATATTATATCCGCCGCCTAATTGCGTAATAGACATAGTTTCTCCTGTTACTATTATCGTGATTAGAGAGGCGAATCTTGCATGTTTAAGCGGAAAAAGTGATGAAGTTCATCATTTTGTAGGCGAACTTGGCAGCTGCAAAATCAGAAGAATGAAAGTTTTTAATCGGAGCTAGCTCTACCACATCGAAACCAACTACATTCCGGGCCTTTGCCACCTCCCTGGTAAGCTCCATTAGGTCATTCCAGTGAAGCCCCCCTGGTTCAGGGGTCCCGGTAGCAGGAATAAGAGAGGGATCGAGCCCATCCACATCAAAGGTAATGTAAACATTCTTCGACAATAAACCAATAATTTTCTTGATCATTTTTTTTCGATCTGCACCGGTACGGAGTTTGGCCAGATCAGATGCAAAAAACATCTTTTTAAGCTGCCCGGTCTTTTTGGCAAAGAGGTATTCTTCTTCCGCAATATTTCTGATCCCAATTTGCACGCATGGGATATCGGTTTCCAAAATCCTGCGTACTACACAAGCGTGGCTGCTCTTTTTACCTTCGTAAAAATCGCGGAGGTCCGCATGAGCATCAATGTGGAGGACAGATAGATCTTTTATTTCTGAAGCAGCAGCCTGGACCGCATAGGCAGTTAAAGAGTGTTCCCCTCCCAAAACAACCGGCACCTTCCCATCCAAAATCACTTCTTTTACTAAAGGATAAAGCCCAAAATCCGCCTTGCTTATGGGCTTAGCAGTATAAATCCCATATTTTTTTGAGAGGTCCTTTAAAAATTCCTGGTCAAAGGTTTCAACTTGAGTAGAGGCTTCGAGGATCGCTTCTGGTCCTTTGTTGGTCCCTTTTCCATAAGAAACCGTGACCTCGTATGGAACAGGGATAACTACAAATTTAGCTTTTTCGTAAGTATTGAGAGGTGAATTGATACCCAAGAAGTTCTTAAGCGCCAATTTTTGACACCTCATACTTGGTTGATTCAAAATAATTCGCTATATAGTTTGAAGCAAACGCCAAGTTGAAGTCTTTGGTGCTAAAAACATCGACAAACGCCATCCCTTTTTCGGGAAAAGTATGGACCGTAATGTGGCTTTCAGTAATAAGCACAACGCCGGACAATCCTTTGTCCCCCTCTGCTCCTTGCCAAGGGAATACGCATGGATCAGAGATCTTATGCATCTCTATTTCGCCGGGAAATTTATCCAAAAAAGCAGTGATAAAATCCTGACTGGAAAGTTTATCCTTGGAACACTCAAAAAGGTCCATAGTAAAGTGGCCGCCGTGGCCTGCTTCTACATTGTGGGATAAAAATCCGTACTTAAATGCTGCACACATAATATGATGATTTTACGAGGATACGGTTAAGTAGTCAAGGCGGATTCCACAGGAACTTCAGGCAAAACTGCCAAAAGATCATCAACTGACTTCCAGATAAATAAAAGGAGCTTGGGGTTAGGAGCTTCCAAAACTTTTTCTCCCCCAAAATAAACAGTATACGGCATGCGCATACCTCTTAAAAACTCCTTGTATTGGTCTAAAACACTTGGATCATAGGGAGGATTATAAATTAAGAGTTTATCCCCTTCTGCGGTATTTTGCCAATGTGATGAGTAAAGAGCATCTATACAAAAATGCACTTCTACGGGATCGCTGTCCGTTAAAAACCGGTCGAGGCTCCAAACCAGATCAACAAAAGAATAATAATGACATCTACCCACTTTATCGGAAGAAGGAACAACCTCCGCCCCTGTCACATGATCTTTATACGTATAAAACTGGGAAGGAAGCAATATCCCTCCGCCGCAAAACATAAACCGCCTAAAACGTGGCAACCCAACAAGCGCAAAATCACTCGCTTTTAGCTGAAAATGTACTACCCCTTGATGTACCAATAATTCCCCAAAGGTCATTGCTCTATGTTCATAAACAGCCCCACCTTTTCTACTGTCAATCAAACGCTGTGCAGCAGCAACCGAACACTCTGTCGCATCAAACCAGGGCTGGACATGCGTAAAAATTGCTGCAGTATGTTTTGGTGGTAATCGCTCTAATCTCATATTTAATTCTCCTATAAATGTATCGGCATATAATCCGGAAAATTGCAGATAAGCTAAAAGATAAAATGGTATAATTTCTGCGTTATGGGAAAAACCGGTAAAAAATTCGAAGAGCTTGTTAAAACCATAGAAATTATCCGTAAAAAGTGCCCTTGGGACAAGAAGCAAAACCACAAGACCTTAAAACCTTACATGGTTGAAGAAGTTTATGAAGCATTGGAAGCAATTGATTCAGAAAAACCGCACAAAATCGCAGAAGAACTAGGAGACATGCTACTCCACATTGTTATGCACGCTACTTTTGCCAAAGAAAAAGCGACTTTCACTATTGACGATGTCATAGAACACATCAGAGAGAAGATGATAAGAAGGCATCCGCACGTATTTGGGGATAAAAAGAAAAGAAATATCAAACAAATTTGGGCGAAGTGGGAAAAGATTAAGAAAGCCGAAGGGAACTATCAAAGAAAAAGCATCTTAGATGGAGTACCTGCTGCCTTGCCCGCTTTACTCCGAGCAGACCGGATCCAAAAAAGAGCTGCAAGGGTTGGGTTTGACTGGGATCAGGTAGCTGGAGCATGGAATAAAGTTAAAGAAGAGATGCGAGAAATCCATGAGGCATTAAAAATTGATAAAGGTAAAAATAAGGCAAAACTGGCAAAACTCAAAGAAGAAATTGGAGATCTGCTGTTTGCAGTAACCAATGTGTCTAGAAAACTGGGGTTGGATGCAGAAGATGCGCTGCAGAAAGCTACTGATAAATTCAAACGTCGCTTTGGAGAAGTGGAAAAACATCTCAAAGACAAAAAACTGACTCTTAGAGAAATGGATCGAATCTGGAAAGAGATAAAAAAGAACGAAAAATAACTCCCTAACCGCCTGCAATTTTCTGCCCAATACTACGATAATCCGGCATGGAAGCAGCGAAAATACAACCAAGTACAACTCCCCCTTTTAGAAGGGCGGCATTCCCCATGCCAAGTAGGATCATTGTCTTTTTAGCCAGTGCGGTCAGCATTCTAGGATTTATCTTACTTATCAGTTTGGCCGGGGGATGCTCTTCCACAGCAAAAAAAATAGACCATCAACCAACAGAACAAGACCAAGTTTTTACCTACGAACCAATGCCAGAAATAATGGAAGATGTTTGGGATCCCTTAACAGACTTAACAGAAGAAGTCGCAACAGATCTTGCAGGCGATCCAGGAAAACCACCAGAAGACCTGCTTGTTCCAAAGGATACACCCCCAATCAAAAAAGATGAAGGTGTTTCTCCTCCTCCAGAATTTACAGATACACCAGATATCCCCTCTCATCCAGAAGCAACAGACACAAAAGAAGCAATAGACGCTCCAGATATAATAGACATCCCAGTAGTCACAGACACAAAAGAAGTAACCCCTCCCCCCCAAGATGATTACACAATCTTTTTTATCAATGTTGGCCAAGGAGACTCCATGTTAATCAAAACCAACCAAGGCCATTACGTCTTAATAGACGCAGGACCACCGGACAAAGACAATACGCTAAATGCTTTTCTCACAGCAAAAGGAGTCACTGATCTGGCAACCATAATTCTTAGCCATCCTCACCAGGACCATTATGGGGAACTGCCGGATGTACTGGATGCTTTTCCTGCTGCTTCTTTTAGATACGCCAATTATCCAAGTAAAAACGTTACCTACCAAGCAGTTTTAGATGCGGTAGATGCAAAAGGAATCCCGCGCATCGTAACCAAAGAAGGAACTGTTTTTAACCTGGATAATTTAAGCTTCACATTTCTGCATCCCCCTTTAAGCGGATTTGTGTCTAGCGCAGACGGTGAAAATGACAATTCCTTAACTGTAAAGGTTTGTAATGTTTCCCTCCTATGCTTTTTGGCAGGAGGAGATCTTGAAGCAGATGGGATTGATGCTTTACTGGCAAACCACAGTACGGCAATAGATGTTGAGCTTTTAAAAGTCCACCATCACGGCAGTTTACCAGGGACCACCCAATCTCTTCTGGATGCTACTACCCCAAGCGCTGCTTTTATTTTAGTAGGACCCAATGGCTACGGACACCCTAGCCCCAGTACCCTGCAACTTTTGAAAAGCAATGGGATTACAACTTACAGGACAGATACTGCTGGAAGTATAGGTGTTTATATAACCAGCTCTACCTATGCAATAGACACGTCCTTGCCTTATTAAATAATTTGCCCTATAATTGCTAATCTACAGAGAGGAAAAACCACCATATGAAAAACATTAACTGGAAAAACGTATTACTATATATCGCAGCCATACTGCTGGTAGGGTCGCTTTTGGCGCCGCTGGTCTCCCCTCCTGTCAAAATACCAGAGTTAAGCTTTTCCGAGTTTCTCAACCAACTAGATACCAATAACATTAAAGAAGTGGCAATCCAGGGGGAAAACATCAGCGGGAAATTAAAAACCGGCAAAGAGTTTAAGACTCGTGCCAGCGATTACCCAAACCTTGTGCCTACACTACGGGACAAAAAAGTAAATTTTAAAATTGAAGCACCTTCGGAATCCGGCTGGTTCTGGAATTTAATCATCCAAGTAGTAGCACCGCTTGCTTTCTTTGCACTGCTTTGGTGGCTGCTCATGCGGCAAGCACAATCCAGCAACGCACAAGCAATGTCCTTTGGACGCTCCAGGGCAAAACCTGTTATCACTAAGCAAAAAATTACCTTCAAAGACGTAGCTGGCGTAGACGAAGCCAAAGAAGAGCTAAAAGAGATCGTAGAGTTTCTAAAAACCCCGGAAAAATTTCAGGCTTTGGGAGCCAGGATCCCCAAAGGACTACTCTTAGTGGGAGCACCCGGGACAGGCAAAACGTTACTTGCCAGGGCAATTGCAGGAGAAGCAGCGGTTCCTTTTTTCTCTATCTCTGGTTCGGACTTTGTGGAAATGTTTGTAGGTGTTGGCGCAGGACGCGTACGATCTCTATTCCAAGAAGCAAAAAAGCAGACCCCTTGCATTATCTTTATGGATGAAATCGATGCTGTAGGAAGGCATCGCGGAGCAGGCTTGGGCGGCGGACATGACGAAAGAGAACAAACCTTAAATCAGTTGCTCGTAGAAATGGACGGCTTTGATCCCAAGACCAATATCATCATCATTGCTGCTACCAACCGGCCGGACATTTTAGACCCGGCACTACTTAGGCCCGGCAGGTTTGACCGCCAGGTATTCCTGGATAAACCGGACTTAAAAGGAAGAGAAGAAATTTTAATAATCCACAGTGCAGGAAAACCTTTGGGAAGCGATGCGGACATCAAAATTTTAGCCAGGCGCACACCCGGGTTTACAGGCGCTGACCTTGAAAACCTGATGAACGAAGCTGCAATACTGGCAGCACGCGCAGATAAAAAAGAGATCAATATGATTGAACTGGAAGAAGCAGTAGACCGGGTTTTGGCAGGACCAGAAAAAAAGAGCCGTGTCATATCGGACAATGAAAAAGAGATCGTAGCTTTTCACGAAGTAGGCCATGCCCTACTCTCTAAACTCCTCCCCAAAGCAGACCCAGTGCACAAGATTTCAATCCTTCCCAGAGGCTTGGCACTAGGATATACCTTGCAGCTCCCGTTGGAAGACAAACATTTAATTTCCAAAGAAGAAGCACTTCAAGATATTTGTGTACTTATGGGAGGCCGGGTTGCAGAAGAAATGATTTTTAACGAGGCAACTTCAGGAGCACAAAATGACCTGGAAAGAGCAACTGCACTGGCAAAAAAAATGGTTTGCGAATACGGGATGAGCACACTGGGACCAAGAACTTTTGGTAAAAAAGAACACCAGATCTTCCTCGGCCGCGATATTGCGGAAATGAAAGATTACAGCGACCAAACTGCGGACGCTATTGATAAGGAAGTACAAAAAATCATCGAGGGCTGCTACAACCGCGCCAAAACACTGCTGGGCCAGAACCGAGCTAAAATGGAAGAAATAGCCAAGGCCTTAAGGGAAAAAGAAACTCTAGTAGGAGAAGAGCTTGAAGCGCTCCTTAAAGACATCCATGTCTAAACTACTGGAATGCATCCCCAATTTTTGCGAAGGAACAAATAAAGAGACTATCAACAAAATTACTGCTGCGGTATTTTCCATAGCAGGGATCAAGGTTTTAGATGTCCATTCCGATGTTGACCACAACCGTTCGGTAATTACTTTTGTGGGAGAGCCCGAGGCAGTAAAAAAAGCGGCTTTCAGGCTCACAGAAACCGTACGCGACTTGATTGATGTGAGGAGTCACCACGGAGTACACCCTTTTATTGGTGCGGTAGATGTAATTCCAATGGTCCCGCTTCAAAATACTACAATGGAAGATGCCATTGCCACCTCCAAAGAGCTGGGGCGTGAGATCTGGGAAAAACTCCAGATCCCTGTTTATTTTTACGGCGAATCCGCAGAGCTGCCTTACAGAAAAAACTTGGCAAACATAAGACGTGGGGGATACTTTCGGCTTAAGAACGAAATCCACCTTCCCGAAAGGACCCCTGATATTGGGAATAATGAGCTCCACCCTACTTGCGGTGCAGTGGCAATCGGGGCAAGGGCATTATTAATTGCTTTTAATATTAATCTTGATTCCAATGACCTGGAAACCGCTAAAATAATTGCCAAAAATGTACGCGAAACCCACGGCGGTTTGCCCGGGGTAAAAGCTTTGGGCGTATACCTCAAGAGCCGCGACCTGGTGCAGGTTACCATGAACATTACAGACCATAAAGAAACGAGCCTTAAAGAAGTTTTTGATGCTGTAAAGGTAAAAGCAGACGAGCTGGGTACCGATATTCTAGAAAGCGAACTGATCGGACTCATTCCTCAGGAAGCCTACTTCCCAGACATGGAAACCTACCTCAAAATTGCTGATTTCTCCCCCAAAAAGGTCCTAGAAAAAAGCCTGTAATCCACGCAAGTTTTAGCCCCCAAAACCCGATATATTCTATGAGGACAAGGATAAGAACAAGATTATATACGGGGGGCCGGTGCAAGCTTCCTCCATCCTCAAGAAGCCAATTTGGTCCCCCGATATTTTTTAAGCCCTTCGACGGGGCTCAGGACAAGGAAAAAAATGACATTAGATATGAGCAGGGGCAGACCAATAACTGCAACTCCAATAAATACAGTCAACATAACAGACTATGTCAGAGCTCGGGCTGCCAAAAGTGCAGTTGTACATGACATATCCAAATTGCCACAACAACTTTTAGCTGCAGTAGTAAATGCTGCTCTTAATAAGCTTAGCGGTCTCTCTTTTTGTTTTGAATCCAACGGCAAGCAAACAACTGTTTCAGGAATGGATCTTATCAAATCTTTGCAACAAGCAGGTTTTCCTCCCCATCAAATTGCCCTAATCCTAGATACTATGGTTTCCCGCAGGAGAAGCCCAGGCCCAGACAATCTAGTACACTATAAATTTTCGGAATTAAAAGAAATCGCAGAAGATTCAAATCTTACCAATGCTTTCTACGCCAAAGCACAAAAAGCAATCTCAACCAAAAGCCTGGCATCTTTTGAACCACAACCAGATCCACTGTCTGGTATTCCACAACAAGTTGCAAGGCTGGACCAACCCAACCCTTTGACTGCTGCACCAGGCACAAGAGAACCGGCTGGAGCTAAAGCTGTGGTTGTACACGATCAGGCAAGGTTATTCGCTTTGGTATCACCTGAATTAAGCATCGACCCTGAGCAAGCTAAGGATGGGGCAAGACAATTAGCTTTATTGGCCAAATAAGGAGAACAAGAAATGGCTGAAGAAGAAAAAACAAACTTAGAAGTACTGGAAGAATCATTAATCAACTTCTGGAAAAAGAACGAGAGCCGCAAAATCATCCGCGGTTTCCACACGGAAATAGTGATCGAACCGCGCGTGTTCATGCACGGTGAATTAAACCCTGACATTGCAGCACTCCTGGCGGAAAAAATTGTAACGCGCCTGCTCTCCGAAGAAAACCCTTCCGCAAAAGTGAACATTTCCAGGGAAGTCATTACAGTGACAGACAAAAAAGGGAACCCAATCGTAGAAATCCGCGATCCGAAAATCATTAGTTCCATATTAAAGGAATAAGCCATGATTTTTGATGAACCTGGACCGAATGAAATAAAAGGCGAGCCCCCTGTTTCTATCGGAGATTTAGGTGAAAAATTAATTAACGAATCCCAAGAATACAGGATCACAGACATCATTCTGCGGCATCTAAACGTAGTAGCAGAAAAAATGGCAGATCCCGTAGAAGAAGCCTAAATCAAAACAGGTATTCCACCCGGCGGAACAACCTCACCCGCCAATCCCTCACCCTATGTATTACTTATCGAAACACTATTCTTGGAGTCCCTCTCCATTTCTATTAATGGAGAGGGAAAACTTAAGTGATTTTAGATGCCATCTAAACAAAATTCTAATATCCGGCCCTCTCCATATGGGGATGGAGAGGGCCGAAAAGCTGCCACAACACAAGTAGTAGTTTATGGGTGAGGAGGAGGGAGCGGAGGAAATCAAAACAGGTATTCCACCCGGCGGAACCACTCTTCTTCCGGCAACACCTCAAGATTAAACATATGCGATTTTTTATCCCACCAGTGAATGCTGATTCTGTCTTTGTCTCCTTCTACAGCTTTAACATTACACTTCCTGGCTTTGAGTTTTAAACGGAGCACCCGAAAAAGCCTAAGTAGAGGCATAGGAATTGCTCCAAAGCGGTCTTTGAGCTCTTTTTTCATTTCCTCAATCTCTTTTTCTTCCGCCAAATAATTCATCCTGCGGTAAGTGGCAATGCGCTGCCTCTCGTCTTCAACATATTCCGCAGGAATATACGCGTTGATCTTGAGATCAATGGTAGTTTCCCTGGGAGCATGTTCTATAATACCTTTTAATTCTTTGGCTGCTTCTTCCAAAAGCTCGGTATAAAGATCAAAACCAATAGCAGCAATATGGCCGCTCTGCTGTGCCCCAAGTAAGTTGCCAGAACCGCGGATCTGGAGATCTTTGAGGGCAATCTGGTAGCCGGAACCAAGCGCAGTATATTGCTGCAGGGTCTTTAACCTTTCAATTGCGCAGTCCGTAATTGACGCTCCACGCTGGTACAAAAGATAAGCGTAAGCCCGTAAAGAAGAACGGCCTACCCTTCCCCGAAGCTGATACAACTGCGAGAGTCCAAAGCGGTCTGCCTGGTCCACAATGATGGTGTTGACTGTGGGAATATCGAGACCGGATTCAATAATATTGGTGCAAACCAAAACCTCAAACTTCCGGTCCAGAAAATCGATCATGGTTTTCTCAAGTTGATGGGGAGAAAGCTGTCCGTGTACAATGCCAAATTTAACGTCCGGGACCAGCTTTTCTAAAAGTGTAGTTACTTTCCTGATCGAAGACACAAATGGATGCACGTAAAAAACCTGTCCTCCTCTTTCCACCTCCTTTAAAATCGCTTCTTTTACCAGGCTTTCTCCCCACTCGGAAACATAGGTCCTAACAGGCAACCGGTCTACAGGGGGAGTATTAATTACGCTCATATCTCTTATCCCTGAAAGTGAAAAATGGAGCGTCCTGGGGATCGGGGTTGCAGTTAAAGCTAAAATATCGATATTGGCTTTTAGTTTTTTAAGCTTTTCTTTGTGCACTACCCCGAATTTCTGCTCTTCGTCCAAAACCAAAAGCCCAAGATCGCGGAAACTAATGTCTTTTTGTAGCAAGCGGTGTGTGCCAATAATTACATCTACTTTCCCTTTGCCAACTTCTTCTACAATCTTCTTTTGTTCTTCTTTGGACAAAAACCTGGAGAGCATTTCTACCCTAAAAGGAAAAGCGGAAAAACGTTCCTTAAAAGTATTAAAATGCTGTTCGGCTAAAATTGTGGTTGGCACAAGTACCGCAACTTGTTTGCCAGAAGTCACCACCTTTAATGCCGCACGCACTGCTACTTCGGTTTTACCGTAACCCACATCTCCGCAAACCAGGCGATCCATGGGGCGAGTTGACTCCAAGTCCCTTTTAACATCATCAATGGTTTTTTTCTGGTCCGGGGTCTCTTCATAGGGGAATGTCTCTTCCAGTTCTGCCTGGTAAACATCGTCCGAAGGATAAGCAAACCCCTGGCCTTTTTCCCTTACAGCATAAAGCTTAAGGAGTTCCTGGGTCATGTCGCGGATAGCGGTTTTTGCTTTGGATTTGGTCTTTTCCCAATGATGGCTTCCCAGTTTATCCAATTTAGGCTTGTAATCGGAATCCCCGGCAGAAAACCTTTGTACCAAACCCATGTGGTGGAGAGGGACAAATAAACGATCCTCGCTTTGATACTCGATCTGCAAATATTCACCCCTGTTGCCTTCTCCCAAATCAAGCATTTCAAGCCCGCGGTAAATGCCAATGCCGTAATTTTCATGCACTACATAATCCCCGTCTTTTAAAGACATCAGAAGCTCCCTGTTTACCCCTTCTTTAGGCAGAGAGGTTTTGGGCTGGGGACGCTTTTCTTCTTCAAAAATCTCCTTGTCGGTAAAAAGGACAAAATTAAGCGGCTTAAAAACAAAACCGCCTTTCAGGTCCCCGTTTAAAACCATGGCTTCATCGGGCAATAGGTCTAAAATACGGTTTGCATGTTTGGAGACAACCGCAACTTTCTGGCCTTGGGACACAAGAGCTGAAACCTCCTGGCGAAAAGCATCCAGGTTTTTATGAAATTCTTTGGGGCGCGCTACGTCAATTACAAACTCCTCTTCAAAACCGGAAAGTTCCGAAACCACCAGCTGCGAAAAACCGGAAAGGGTCTCCTGCAAATTGTCAAAATCCATAAAAAGTGCGGCATCGCCTGCAGAAAAACCTTTGGCTTCTTCTCCTATCCTGTCGCACACCTTTGCTATTTTTATCGGCTCTTCCAGGACAATCCCGGCTTGGCTGGGCAAATGCTCAAAAACAGGGGCCATAAATTCTTCCTGGCAAGGTATGATCTCTATTTTGGAGGCCTCTGCAAAAGAGCGCTGGTTGTACGGATCAAAAGTGCGGATTGATTCCACTTCTTCTCCTAAAAACTCAATCCTAATGGGCAAATCCGCTTGGCTGGGAAAAATATCTACAATCCCTCCCCTAACCGCAAACTCCCCTTTTTCCCCTACAATGCTCCTTCTGGCGTAACCCACACTTACCAGCCGGGCAAAAAGCATCTCCCGGTTAATGGTTTTATTTTTTTCAAGACTAATGGTGTTAAGCTTTAATTGTTCGGGAGTAATGGTTTTAAATAAAATAGCTTTTACCGGAGCAATAACCACAAAGCGTTTTTCGCAGTATATTTTGCTTAAAATTTTCAGGCGCTCTCCCACTACTTCTGCATTTGGCAGTAGCCCCTCAAAAGGAAAAACATCCAAAGGAGGAAGAACCTCAATGTTTTCTTCCGAAACCCAAAACCTTAACTCATCCCTTAAAACTTGTGCTTCTCCAAAAGAAGGAACAATAAAAAGCATTGGAACTTTGCTTTTTTTAACAAGCACTGCATAAGACAAAGAACGCATTGCCCCCACAGGCAAATGAAGTGTGTTTTTAGAAGGGGCAGCGGAAAACCCAGTTAACAATTCTGACTGAAAAATAGGAAAATCCAAAAAGGTTTCTAGAAGTTTTGTCCCGTTCATGTATTAAAAACATTCATGGCATGTTCTATGCCATGGGATACAATATCTAACACTGCATCGGTTGCCTGGGTAACTGCGCTGCTGATTGATTCTTGTTGGGCCGTGGGGATCCGGTGTAAAACATAGGCAGCACCTTCCATTCCCAGCGGAGGCTTGCCAATCCCAACCCTAACACGCACAAATTCATTGGTTTTAAGGTGGCTGATCACAGACTCTACCCCATGGTGCCCGCCTGCATTGCCTTTAGCCCTGATCCTAATCTTGCCTGGCTCCAAATCCAGGTCATCGTAGATTAGGATGAGGCTAGTGGATTTGATCTTGTACCAATGCAGAAGCCCCTGCGCGGATTGCCCGCTTTCATTCATAAAAGTCTGGTTTTCCGCCAAAATAAGATGACGACCTTCGTAATCAGCTTCGGAAATTAAAGCATGGCACTTGCGGTGGTTTTTGAAAGTGCGGTTACCCAAACGCAAGGCAAGTTCTTCTGCCACCATATAACCTAAATTATGGCGCGTCTGGACATATTCGGGCAAAGGATTGCCTAAACCTAAGATAAGAAACAAGCGCTTTATCTCCCTAAGCTAAAGTCTACTCCAAACCGGATATCGGTATTGGGCCTGCCGTCCTGTGGTTTTGCACTTAAATAAGAAATGCCCAAAACCTCAAAAAAGATTTTTAGCTTATACAGCAACGGATTGATTTTTGAATCTGTTTTCCTAAACGGTTGGAACCGCATACCCAAGCCATACACAAAGTTATTTAGCCAAAAATCATTTTTGCCGCTTAAGTTAAGGTCGGTACGCAAATAAGGCTCAAAAAGGATGCTCCCTTTTTGCCCTCCCAAATACAACCCGTTTTTAAATTGCGCATACATGACCACGTTATTAAAATTGTTTTGCGTAAAATTTGTGGTGCGGTAAGAAATGTTGGTCCAGGTCTCACCCCACGGCTTACTAAAATCAAAATTTGCGTTATCGGCATTTTCCTGTTTTTGGTTCCATTCATACCAAAGGTCCAAACCCAAACGGGTATCATTGGTAGGCAGACCAGCCGCAGTATTTGTGTCTTTTAGGTAGGAAACACTCAGAGTTTCGGCGTATAATTTGATTGCTTTTACCCAACCGGCCCCCCCAGCCCTAAAAGGGTACATGCGCAACCCAACCCCGCCTGCAATATCATTGTTCCAATAATTATTGTCTCCAGAAGCTACTCCTATGTATGCAACGTAAGGCATTAAAGCTACATCTTTCCAAAGTTCCGGGGTATAAAAACCTAAGCGGCCTTCTATGCGCGCAATACCAGTCTTAAAGTTATTGCTTTCAAAATTCGTGGCATGGTAAGCACCATAGTTCCAAAGATCTGCCCACCCCTTATACGCTTCCGCACCATATGCCATCCCCTCCCCAAAAACCAGGATCGCTATTACTATTATAAATATTTTCTTCAATACGCTCACCCCTTTTTTATCTGGAAACCTGCGGCTGAACGCCGCGGTTTCCAGAAGTTTTTCTAGCATTCCTCATTTTGGCAACCGAGACGTTTAGTCTTAGGTTTCCAAAATCGTATTTATACCCCTTTTAATAGATTTTAAGGTTACCAGAGACTAAAAGCAAGCCTAAATTCTGCCAGCAGATATCGTAGTAACGATACTGTCCGGTAGGATCCGGCTGGGCCATTAAATGATTAAGTAGATTCACTTTATTGGTATCTGAATCCCCGCCCATTGCCCCACCAGTAAAAGACCCGATAAAGCTTACCTCATGATCATTTGCCAGTTTTGAACCGTTTAAGCTGTACCTGGAACCAAAAGAGTTATAAATACTTCCAAAAAAACTGCCGATAATCTTGTTTATATAACTCTTGGAACGGGCTTCTCCCCCAAACCACACTTGGTCCAAAGCAATGTGCCAGGGTGTACGCATGGCATCATAAGAAAAATATTGGCTGTTAACAATGCCCGGGTACCCCGGCGTCCCGTCTTTTTCAAAGAAATCAGCTACTAATCCATTATCGGCATTTCCATACTGCGATTGCAGGCAAACATAAATTAAATCATAGGATTTAGAAGCGATCCTGTCCCATCGAGTGTCGCCAGTATAGATGGCAAAGAGCCGGTAAAAAGCAGGCATAAAATAAGAGGCATTAAAACCGTCCAAAACAGTAGGTGCAATCGCCAAACAATCATCGGATGTGACTTCGTAAGAGATTATTTTATTTAAAATGTTTTGTGCTTGCACGGAATAATCGTAAGGAGCAGGTTTGTCCCCCCAGCGGTGCGCGGCAAAAAAGAGTGACAAAGCAATCATCTCTTCAGCATCCGTTGCAGAATCACTGTCTGTAACAGTCCCATCCAAAGCAGTCTTCCAGCAAAAAAGCCCTTGGGGATGGGGAGTCTGCATGTAAGTTCTGGTCCAGTTCCAGATCTTGTCAAAAGTGGTTTGATCATTATTTTCCACAGCCAAAAGCATGCCGTAGGATTGCCCTTCTGAAACCACATTGTTGTCATCGGTATGGGTCACTGCGCCGGAAGCTGTAACCAAACTGCTCTTAAAATATGCCCAGGCATCTGCACAGCGCGTGTTTACTTGTGTTTGGGTATAGTTGGAGCCGGCAAGTTGGGAAGCAGAAGGATAAACCCCGGTGTAATAACTGCCCGTAGGATTAGAAGTTCTGTTAGAAATAGCCTGGCCTCCGCAACCGCAAATTAATAAAAACAAAAAAAGAAAGGAAAAAGAAAGAAAGCTGCGCACAAAAATATCCTATTTAGCCTTTACGTATTTGACAAACTTGATATTGTCCATTTTAAAATTGGCTAAGCCGTCTTTCTTGGTAGCAGTAACTATGAATTGCATCTGGATAAGGCCCCCTGAACCATTTTGCTGTGTAGGGTTCCAAATGTCGTCTCCCACCCCGGGGTTTTCGTCTTTAAAGTCTGAAAAGAGGATAGATACTTTTTTCCACCCCTGCCAGTCAATATCCAAGGTATAGCTCCATTTATCGTCAAAAATAGGAGCAAACCCTTTTTTGGGATCTTGTTCTGCCTGGGCATTATTATTATCATCATCAATAAGTTCGATCTTAAGCTTACCGGAATTCGGACCATTGCCGTAGATATCCATTTGCAGGCTGGTAAAACGACTGGCATCTACACCCAGGTACATTCCCATCCCACCCACATACCAGTTAGAAGCTTTTCCGCTTACTTGCAGCACATGCTGGTTTTCGGTTTGGGAAGTCACTTCATAAGAAAGATCCAAAGAATCAAAAGTCCACCATTTGGGCCCCTTTTTATAATCTCCTCCGGACTCAAAGTCATCTGCTTTGTAGAACATGTATTCTTGGTTTGGAAAAGGTGCGGGACCGCGCGCAGGAGCAACTGACATTCCCATGAGGAAAACGGAAGATAAGAGCAATAATAAAACCAATATAATCTTAGATACTCTAAACATTTGTAGAAATTTTAGCATCTTTACCAGCTTGGTTCAATACACAGCGGGCCGAACTTTTTGCGGCCAAACAGGGATCCGCGAATAAAGCTTAGGTTAGTTAAATAGCGGATTTTGCAAAAACTAAAAAACTGCTGTTTTGGATTGAGCTTTAACATCGGGTAAAAATATTTCACAGTAAAAAGGATGAAAAGCCAAAACCATAGCCTGGGCCAGTTGCCAAAATAAAACCAATTATCCAAGATGAGAAACAAAATCCAAAGGAATCCAAAAATGTGCATAAAATGAAAGTCTCCAAGATTGATCAAGCCCGGTTTTTTAATCGGTGTAACCCATGACCACTCTTTGCCAAAGAGCTTGACCACCACTTCTGTAACCGGACGAGCATGCTTTGTAATTAAAAGAGGATGGCCATAGCCGTAAAAATACCATTGTTTAAGATAGCTCTTTAGTGTAACGCGGTGCATGTGCTTAACCAATGCTTCTTTGGCATAGTAAAGCTTGTATCCCTGGCCTACGACACGCAGAGAAAAATCAACGTCTTCCCCTGTTTCCTGATGCCAAAACTCTCCGCCAATTGAATCAATCGCTTTTTTGGAATATGCCACGTTTGCTGTAGCATAGAACGGGCAGCGGTCAGATCCGTCTACAACCGAAGGGAGATTGTCTGAAAAAAGTGGGACAAAACCGGATTCACACATCCCGCACCTGCCGGTAGGACTTAAAAACTTAGTCTGCTCGCAGTAAGATTCAACCACATTATCTTTTTCCGCTCTAAGGGTTAATACTTCCCCGCCTACCCCGCCAATCTTTTCGTCCATGAAAAAAGGCTTCAGAATTTCCCTCACCCAGTTTGGTTCCGGAGCACAATCCCCGTCTGTAAACAAAACATATTCTCCGGTTACTTCTTTGATTGCGGAATTTCTGGCCATGCCCGGAGATTTGCAGTTTAAAATTTCCACCAGTTTTATGCACCCGTGTTTTTGCTGCCAATCCCTGGTAATCTTTAAGGTCCCGTCCGTGGAGCCTCCGTCTGCAATAATAATTTCCATTTTATCTTTTGGATAATCGAGGGCCAAAAGATAGGCAAACATAGTATCCAAGGTCCGCTCTGCATTTCGTACAGGCACAATAATAGACACTTTTGGTTCTGGCATGTTTTCTCCTCCTTGATTTTACCCCTTGACCGCACCAGCGGTAAGGCCTTGGACAATATGCTTTTGTAGCATGAAGAAAAGGACCATCACTGGAATAGTGGCAACTGTAGCAGCAGCCATCATCAGGTCAAACCTGTTCTGGTAGTTCCCCACAAAAAGACGGATTCCAACCGGGATAGTCATAGTGTCCCCTGAAGTCAAAATCCAGGCAAACATCAGCTCGTCCCAGGCAGTTAAAAAGATGTATATCCCTGTAGCAATGATCCCGGGCATGGCAAGGGGCAAAACCACGTACCAAAATACCTGGAGAGGAGAACAACCATCGATGCGCGCTGCTTCTTCCAGCTCGTAAGGTATGGCGGCAAAAAAGCCGCGCAGGATCCAGATGCTAAACGGCACAAAGAATGCGGAATAAAGGAAGATCATCCCAAAATAGGTCCCTTTCATGGGAATCCCTGTCAACTCCGTAAACTTGATATACATAATATATATGGGGATTAAAAACATGATTCCGGGAACCATTTGCGTGGCTAAAATAGACAAACTAAAAAGCTTGTTCCCAGGGAAGTTAAAACGGGAAATGGCATAAGCCGCAAAAGTAGCCAGGATCATGGAAATAAACATGGAAACACCGCAGATGAAAAACGAGTTCCACAAGTACTTGCCAAAGTTTATGTTTTTAAACATATCGATGTAGTTGCGCCAAGCAATGATCCAGTGGCCTTCTTTGCCTACCCCGGTTTGTAAAACCTTACCTGTGGCAAGATCTACTTCGCTCAACCTTCCAATTGTAGAACCGACAAAAAGCTTGTCCCCTTGCTTGACCATGACCGCTACTACACCCGCAGTAAGCTCTCCTTTTGTTACTTCTTTATCTTCTGCAACCGGATTAAATAAATTACCATAATTTTTAACCGCATTGGTTCTGGTATTTATAATCGAAAGCCCGACATTGGTCCCAATGTAAAGCTGGTCTCCGTCGGAAATGAGAGATTCCACTTGGTTAGAGAGTATCCCTTGTTCCACTTGATACCGCCCTACCACCTGCCCTGCTGCAATATCAAAAACAAATACCCCGTTTGCCCCGCCCAAAAAGACTTTTCCGGAAGAAGCAACCAAAACCCCTGCCCCGCCCGGAAGATAAGAAGCCAAAGAAGTAGCAGCAACTACTTTGTTTGCTTTGGCGTCAAACTTTAAAAGCCCTTTGTTGGTACTGATCCACAAAACCTCTCCCTGCTTAAAAATCCGAATTACTTGTATTGGGGATAATTCGTTTGCCAATTCGTATATTTCGGAAAAAGTCCCTTTTTGCTTGTCAAATTTCATGATCCCTTCAAAACCGCGATAGTGGATACTATACCAAAAGGCATTTCCGTCGTTTAAAATAATTGTACCGGCAACTTTACTGATATCAATATCTTTAAACGGAAGCTTGTATTCTTTAACTTTTTTTAGATTCTCTTTGTCGAATTTTAAAAGTCCGCGGTTTGCAGAACTAACCCACACATATTTTTCATCCACCGCAAAATTTGTAGCCATGGTTTGGGTAGAGACATAGCCGTCACGGCTTAAGTCTTTGAGCTTGAACTTGTTGACCCCTCCGTCCTGAGTGCAAAAATAGATATTCGGTCCGTCTAATTGTATAAATTTAGTCCGATTTTCTGCTTTGGAAAGCGCAACTTTTCCGGAGAGGATGTCCGTATTTTCCTTGATTGAGCTATAAGCCATCCATACAATCGGAAACAAAGTAATAATCAAAAATAGAATCATGATCACATTGGTAATTTGGTGGATAATTTTCTGTTTTAAGTAATATGAAATTTGCATGTTATTTTTTATCCGGCTTCTTAAGAGCTGGAAACCGAGACATTCAGTCTTCGGTTTCCAACTCCTAACTTTCTTTATCTATACTCCTCAGATGACTTATATAAACGCATCCATAAAAGAACAATAAGCACCATAACCAGCATTAAAAGCACTGATGCCGCGGCCCCGGTACCAAAATTCCACTGCAGGAAAGAATTCCTAAAGATATTGGTCATGACCAAGTCTCCCCACTCACCCGGAAACCCTGCCCCAAAACCAAACATCATGATAACAATATTAAAAGAATATACATTATAAATAAGGCCAAAAAGGATCAAGATAGACCACACCGGTTTAAGAAGCGGCCAGGTAATCATCCAGAATTTTTTCCAGGGCGAAGCGCCGTCAATGTCTGCTGCTTCATAAAGTTCCTCGGGGATGGTTTGCAGCCCTGCCAAAAGCAGGAGCATGGAAAGGGGCCAATAGCGCCAAACTGTGGGAATAATAATAGCCCAAATGGTGTTTGGACCAATAAGCCAAAAAGGTTTGTCATGCAAAATATGGAACCAATCCACAAGCATGATGTTAATGATCCCTACCCCCCGCTGCCACATGAAACCCCAGAGAAGTCCTGTAACATAAGTTGGAACTATCCAAGGGAATAAAAAGAGGGTCCGAATAACACCCCTCCCCCTAAACTTACGGTTTACCATTAAAGCAACCAGCATGCCAAAACCCAAAGTCCCAATAGTGACAAAAATAGTATAAATAATTGTATTGCGCGCCGCATCCATTAGTCCAATACGGACCGGGCTGTTCATGTCAAAAAGTACGGTATAATAGTTTTTAAACCCGATAAACGGTGCGCCTAAGAATTCATTAAAAGTAAACTGGTTAAGTTTAAGAAAAGACATGTAGATACCTTGTACGATCGGGAAAAAGTGAAGGATGAGCATACCTAAAACTGTGGGAAGGATAAAAAGATACGCAAAACCATATCGCTTAAATCTACGCCATCTGCTTAATTCTTCTTTTTTTCTAGCCATTTACCTATTCCTTGAAGAAAACAACCTTCAAAATATACCCTATTTTCGGCGTGTTTTCAAGGAATTTAACCGTAAATTCCGTCACGATATGCTTTGGCTTTTTGCAGAAAATCCAAGATCGATTTTTCGTCCCCTGCGCGGATTAATCCTTCCAATGCTTTTAATGTTTTCTTGAAGTTTTTTAAGAATTTTAACACTTGCTTGCTGTTGGTTATAAAAAAATCTTTTCCCAGGACAGGGTCACCGGATGCAATCCTGGTAGTATCCCTAAAACCCGAAGCAGCACACTGTCTTAACTCTGTTTCCGCATCTTTTTTACTTGCTACTGTTTCCACTAAAGCCGCAGCTACGGCCAAAGGGAGATGGCTGATTCCTGCGACTACAAAATCATGGGTTTTAGGATCTATTTCCAACTTCCTCACCTCCAAAGCCAAAATAAAATCCGCCAACAAGGAAAACGCCTTTTTACTGGTCTTAGCCGTAGGAGTTAAAATATAGGTCTTTCCGGCAAACAGGTCCCGCTCTGCCACCGCAATTCCGGTTTTCTCTTTTCCTGCCATGGGATGCCCGCCGATAAAATGGGTACCTTTCGGCATTATTTTTTCTGCAGTTTTTACGATCTCGCCTTTGGTGCTGGCAACATCCGTAACAATCGCCCCGGGTTTTAACCAGGGAAGGATCTCTCTTAACTTTGGAATAACCAAATGGATAGGCGTACAGATAAAAATCAGGTCCGCATTTTTAACCCCTTCTTCCAGAACCAATGTACCGCGGTCAATGGCGCCTGCTTTTACTGCCTCGGCAATGGTTACTTCCCTGCGAGGAATTCCCACCACTTCGTCTGCCAATCCTTTTTCTTTGATTGCAAGGCCAAGCGAACCGCCGATTAATCCCAAACCTATAATTGCTACTTTTTTGATCTTACCCATATTTTTTAATCCACAACCACAATATGCCCGGTTCCAATCACTTTCCCTTGCCTGGTTACTCGCAGTACATATACACCGTTACCCACCAAGCCTCCAAAGTCCAGGCCTCCATCCCAAGTAAGTTCGTTGTACCCTTTTCTCCCTCCGTTATCCCCAGGCTCATATGCCCTGCTCCATGCAACTTGTCCGCTAATGTCAAACAAGTACAACCTGATCCTGGTGTTTGAGGTCAATCGATACACTATCCTTACGTTACCGCCTGATAAAGGACTGAATACTGAAGGATAACTCAACACATGGCTACCTGGCTCCAGTTCCCCTTCTTCGTTCCTAGGCTGTAGTATCCCAAACGCCCCGCTGGTACCGGCTACCTCTGCGCTACCCACTTTACTGATACGAATCTTAACTGTATCACTTACATCATTTGCCACTTCCCATCCAAAGCTTCCGTCATTTTCCGTTGATGTAATAACAGTATTTACATCCGTGACAAAATTATCTTTACTGTACTCTATCTTTACAAATGGGATCTCTCCGCTGCTGGTCCAGGTTATATTATTCGTATCCGCAACCTTCCACTGCGCACCTGTTGCCGGACTCGTTACTTCTATGCTAGGTGCTGTACCTTCCGGTGTAATTGTAAACTTGGCATTGCTTTCGTCGCTAATGCTCCCTCCCACCTCTTGAATCTTGATCTTTGCCTCTATAGTCGGATAATCAGGAATCGTCCATAAATATGTCTTTGTAGATTCCGATGTTGTAATTACTACTGTATATGGATAGCTTGCTCCGTTATCCAGAGACAACTTTAAGCTCACATTCGTAATCCCTGATCCTTCCCAGCTGATGTAGTGCTGGCTTCCCACTTCCCAAGTCTCTCCTCCGTTTGGCGCTTCCAGTGTTATCCACTTGGTCTCTATTGTTGATGTAATTGTGATCGTACCGCTTCCTGCTTTTCCGCTGTTTGAGATAAATACTGTCTTTGCTCCTGTGCTTGTCAGCTTTGTCTGGAAGTTTGCTACCCCTGCTTCAAACGATGCATACCCTACACTTGCAGGACTTATTGATCCCCCTCCTTCTACTGTGTAAAATATGTCTCTTGTGTTGCTGTACTTGGCAATGTCAGAGTAAAGTGATCCAATGCCCCTGCTTCTATAGTAAACTTCGCTGCTGATGATGCGGTTACTGCAGGATCAGACACATCTCTGATCCTAATCATTGCTTCTGTTGTTACGTTGTTCGGTATTGTCCAGGGATAACTCTTTATAGATGCGGTTGCTCCTGTTGTTATTGTTACTGTATATGTAATACCATTATTGTACGACGCTTCAATACTGACATTGGTAATCGATCCCGTATATTCCCAGGTAATGTTTTGACTGGTCCCTACTCCCCAGCTCTCTGTCCCATG
>JAPLLA010000006.1 GCA_026387795.1 Candidatus Saganbacteria bacterium
AACATATGCTCTGTTCTGCAAAGCCCGATTCCTTCTGCGCCAAAGTCGCGTGCAACTTTAGAATCATTCGGAGTATCTGCATTGGTACGCACGTTTAACCTTCTGATCTTATCTGCCCAACCCATGACCTTTCCAAAGTCTCCGGAAAGAGTCGGCTTGATGGTTGGAACTTGGCCTTTCATTACTTCGCCAGTGCTTCCGTTTAAGGAGATCCAATCCCCTACAGAAATCACGACACCTTTAACCTCAAATTGCTTTTTCTTATAATCAATGTTGAGGTCCCCGCATCCTGCAACGCAGCATTTACCCATTCCTCGGGCCACTACTGCTGCGTGAGAGGTCATCCCCCCTCTTGCAGTGAGTATCCCTTGAGCAGCATTCATGCCGCCGATGTCTTCTGGTGAAGTTTCAATCCTAATCAGGATTACTTTCTTCCCCTCTTTTGCTAAGCTTTCAGCATCTTCTGCGTGGAAAACCGCTTGCCCAGTGGCAGCTCCCGGCGATGCCGGCAGCCCTTTTGCGATTACTTCTTTTTTTGCTTTTGGGTCAAACATCGGGTGGAGCAATTGGTCTACTTGGTCCGGAGAAATACGCATTACTGCAGTTTCCGGAGTAATCATCTTTTCTCCCACCATGTCGCAAGCAATTTTTAGTGCTGCTGCTGCGGTCCTCTTGCCGGTTCTGGTTTGGAGCATCCAAAGTTTTCCTTTTTGGATGGTGAACTCAATGTCCTGCATGTCGCGATAATGTTTTTCCAGTTTTTTATAGATTGCTTCAAGAGTTGCATATGCTTTTGGCATAACTTCCTCTAGGGTTTTTTGTGAGGCATCTGATTTTGTGGAAGCGTTAACTGGTTGAGGGGTTCTGATCCCTGCTACCACGTCTTCTCCTTGTGCATTGATGAGGTATTCACTGTAGAATTTTTTCTCTCCTGTGGCTGGATTTCTGGTAAAAGCAACTCCTGTACCGGAATCGTTACCCATATTACCAAAAACCATGGCTTGTACGCTGACTGCTGTTCCCCAATCACCGGGGATTTTGTTAATCTGCCTATACTTTATCGCCCTCTCCCCCATCCATGAACCAAATACTGCTTCAACTGCCCCCCAAAGCTGTTTCCATGGATCTTCCGGGAAATCGATCCCTTTTCTTTTCTTAATGACGGCCTTGAATCTTTTTACTAATTCCTTTAAAGCTGCAACATCTAATTCTACGTCGAGTTTAACCCCTTTTTCTTTTTTTAATTCCTCCATGATTTCTTCAAATGGATCAATGTCTGTTTTGGTCTGCGGTTTCAGCCCTAAAACCACGTCTCCGTACATTTGTACAAATCTCCGGTAAGAATCCCAGGCAAAGCGCTCGTTTCCTGCTTTTTTAATGAGGCCTAAAACAGTCTTATCGTTTAATCCGAGATTTAAGACTGTGTCCATCATCCCAGGCATGGAGATCCTGGCTCCGGAACGGACAGAAACTAAGAGCGGATTTGCTTCGTCGCCGAAAATCGCTCCCATTTGTTTTTCAACATGTTTCATTCCTTCTCTAATCTGCTTATCGAGTGCTGGTGGGTATTTACGGTTTAGTTTGTAATAAACCGTACACATTTCCGTAGTAATAGTGAAACCTGCTGGAACCGTGATGCCGATATTGGTCATTTCTGCCAAGTTGGCCCCTTTTCCTCCTAATAAATTCTTCATCTCGCTCTTTCCGTCCGCCTTTACTTTTTCCCCGCCAAAACGATATACATACTTCTTATCCTTCGCCATTGTCCTTACCCCTTTCTTAAGACACAAAAAGACCCCTCTATAATAGTATTAAGGTGGTCATTGATCAAAATACGGCAACCAAGAGGGAAATTTTACGCTCTTTTAGGTGTGAAGTCAAACCGGTTTTTCTCACTAATTTATGGATCATTTGTGACGATCATATTTAGTGATAAAAATATGGGACAAAACCAATAAAAATAGTAGAATATGGTTGAAATGAAGAAAGCATATCTTTGGTTAATGACCTTGACCTTCATATTTATCTTTTTAAATCCCGCAAGCGCAGAATTATTGCCTGTTGGAAGCCCTGCCCCAGCTTTTAAAATAACATCCGGTGACGGGAAGGCTTTAGCTCTGGAAAACCTTAAAGGCAAAGTCTCGGTTATACTCTATGAAACAAAGGATATAGTAGAAAAGAACCGGCCGCTTAAAAAGGCTTTAACAGATTTTTCCGCATCCCTGCCAGATAACGTAAAACCGAATTTAATTGCTGTGCCGGTCATAAACTGCACAGGAGCTTTCTGGCCGTTTACCAGCGTCTGGCAAAGTGGATTGGTAGATAATTCAAAAAAAGAGGGATTAACCATCTACGGCGACTGGGACGGAAAGATGGATAAGGCTTACGGAATGAAAGATAATGACAGTAATATTGTAATTATCGATCAAAACGGGGTCATACAATATTTTAACGCTGGTGTAATTGATACCAAAGAGACAGGGAAAGTTATAGGGATGCTAAAGGGGATGCTTTAAGAACACAGAAATTAGAAGATTCCTCGACCCTTCGACTCCCCTGGTAAGCCAGATTCGCTCAAGGCTCGGAGCAAGCAGAAAAATGAACACAGTTTTTAGGATTTTCTAGTCTAGAGGTTCCCACCTCCAGTACAAGCACCAACTGCGACAGTTCCCGTAGTACACGGACTGCCAGCGCTACCGCCATTGCTACAAGTCGAAGGCGTGTGACCTCCCGTAGAAGAACACGTATCTTCAGCGGTAGTACCAGTAGAACTACAGGAGGCGCCTCTAGAAGAAACTCCTATAAAAAGTTTAACTAATAAGGCACATGGTCTACACCCCATAACCCAGTTAGAATGTATGTCTGATAGAACCTACAGACTTCTGAGGAGGTGGAAAACACATGTGCCCGGCTAAATATTATGACATCCTGAAGGATTCTTCAAATCCATTTAATGTCCGCGTTAAAATGGCTCTCTATGCCCTCGAATTCAACATCTCTGCTGCTGCCAGGGAATTTGGAACAACAAGAGACACGGTCAGATACTGGAAGAGCCAATATGAAAAGTATGGGACCAAAGGCTTAGACAATAAATCCAAGGCTCCACATAGGATCCCTCACAAAACACCTAAACATATTGAAGAGCAAGTACTTCAACGTAGAGACAAACTTCCTTCCTGGGGACCGGTAAGGATAAAAGAAGACTTTCAGATCCCTGTTTCAACCAGCGCTATCTATAGGATTCTTAAACAGAACGGCAGGATCAAAAAGTTTAGAAAGAAACATAAAAGACAGAAAGATTTGAGGTTAATTAAGATGCAAATGAAATCATTCCAAAAGATTCAAGTCGATGTCAAAGAATTAAGCGATATTCCTAAATATTACCGCTTTATGTATCTCTACGATCTCCCTAGATACCAATTTACTGCTAGAGACGTAAAATCTGGCATGCTTTACATTGCTTATGCCAGAAAGCATGATTGTATCAATGCCGCCAACTTTCTCACGCTTCTCGCCGAACACCTTCAAAACCATGGAATTGATCTAAACCACGTAACAATACAAACCGATAATGGCGCTGAATTTGTTGGCAGCTGGAAGACCAAAAAACAGGCTGTTTTTACTTATCTAACAGAGAAGATTTTCCACATGAAACATGATCGCATCCCGCCTGGCAGGTGCACCTATAACTCTGACGTAGAAACCTCTCATTTAAGGATTGAAAGAGACTTTTATGATCTGGAAGAATTCAGCAGTGATGATCTCTTAAGTATCAAAGCTTTTACCTACCTGCTTTATTTTAATTTAATTAGACGGAACAAAGCGAAATTTAACAAAACTTCGTACGAGATAGTTAGGGGAGACTTCCCTGGGATTAAAACCACCATTTGTGCTTTTAATCCGGTTGTTCTGGATAACCTTGGTTTGTATTACTCAAAACACATTCCTAGTCAGGGCTGTGGAAAAAGTGTAGACCATGTACCTAAATTGACCAACTCCTATAAAAAGTAATAATTTTGGCTTTTCATATTTTAATTTTATCATTTTATTTCCCCTCCACCATATTTTATACCAGAATTGACCCTTATGACTCCCGGCCTTATGGGACACGCACCATTATACTACTATTATGCCTAAAAAAGCACAGTGCCATTTCAATGCTGGAACTATCGGTACAAAAGATGCGGGGAAGGTTGTGGGGGTTTTGAAGGGGATGCTGAATTTCTAGAGAGTGGTGAGTAGAGAGTGGA